>CANTHA010000010.1 GCA_947653375.1 uncultured Clostridium sp.
ATAATTATTTTGTTCTATCTGCTCTAATGCTACAGCTAAAGAAACATAGGTTTTTCCAGTACCAGCACCTCCTTTTATAATAACAATAGGAGCTGATGCAGAAGATTCTATTAAAGATTCCAACATCATTTGTTGACCTGAATTTTGAGCAGAAATACCATATGGGTGTTTCGTTGAATTATGGAATTCAATAATGTTTTTTCCATCATATCTAGCAATAGCAGATTGCTTACCCACAGAACCATAACATTCAATCTCCAAAAATAAATTAGGTCTCCATTCAATTGAAGTATAATCATAAATATCCTTTGTTTTCATAATCTTCTTTTGATAGAAATCATTTAATTTCACTTCTGATGTATGACACTTAATTCTTCCTTCATACTGTTCATTAAGTGAAGGGAATATATCATCACGAAAGTTTTGTGCCTTAATTCCAATGGAGTTTGCCTTAATTCTGAGTGCAGGATTTTTGGTTACTAAAATAACAGTGTGTTTTTCTTTTTTCAAACCTTGAGCAATCTGTAAACATCTTAAGTCTAAATAAGATAAATTTTTCAATGGAATTTTTTCATCTTCAAACCCTGAAACTAAGCGTAATACTGAACCATTTTTTTGTATAACACCTTTTTCAGACATAATTTTTCCAATGTTCCATGTTGACAAATAATCTAAAATAGCTTTTGCATTTTTAGCTTTTTGATTATGCTGATGTGTCAACTTTTCTAATTCATCCAAAACAGGAAAAGGAATATCAACTTCATTATCACTATCAAAACTTAATAAAGTATTAATTCCCTCCTTTGCTACTAATGAATTAGTCCGTACTATAAAATGTTTTTTTGACATAAGAATCCTCCTTTAAATATTTTCAATTATAAAAGTTATTTAATTTAAGTAAAGTAACTTATATAATTCTATAAGTTTCTCAACTTTTATGTATACTATTATATAATATTTAGTAACTAAATGCAATAATAATATTGCAGGAATTGATTAAAATATAATGGTGTTTTTAGAATAAACAATACATTACAATTAATATTAATATTTTTTGTTCTAAACTAGACAAACTCTGAATATATATAATTTAGCAAGAAAAATAGGAGGTAGGGGACATGACTATTGAAGAAAGAAAAACAATGACTACAAGTGTAATACAAAATTTAATTTTAGAAAACAGAGGAAAATTAAGTATATCAGGAGTTTTAGATGTTTTAAGTTTTGATGACCAAGTTGTTATAGTTGAAACAGAGCTAGGTCTTCTAACTGTAAAGGGAGAAAATTTAAGAATAAATAAACTAAGTATAGATACTTCAGAAGTAATTGTAGAAGGTGATATTGCATCTTTAAGTTATTCTGACAAAAATATCGAGAAAAATAAAACTAGTATTATGAGTAAAATTTTTAAATAAAATTAAGATATTGAAGGAGAAAATAATGGTTTTAAATCAAGCTTACTTATTTTTAATTTTTATTATGAATGGTATAATTATTGGATTTTTATTTGATTTTTTTCGTATTTTAAGAAAGTCATTTAATACAAGCGATATTATTACATATATTGAAGACGTAATATTTTGGATTTTAACAGGAATTATATTACTATATTCTATATTTACTTTTAATAATGGTGAAATTCGTTTATTCATGTTTTTAAGCGTTTTTATAGGTGTTTTAATTTATATGTTATTATTTAGTTCTCATATTATAAAAATTAATGTTAAAATTATATTATTTATGAAAAAAATAATTTCAAAATTATTAAATATATTAGTAACTCCTATTAAAATAATTTATAACTTCATAAAAAAGGTATTTTGTAAGCCAGTCTCATTTATAACTATTAATATAAGAAAAATTTCTACAAATTTATATAATAAATTATATAATTCAATTAAAAATTCTAAAAAACCTATAAAAAATAATCAATAAAAGAAGGATTTTAGAAATAAATGTAGAATTATATAATTATGAAATTTGTGGAATTTTACACACTAGAATTGGAGAGAAAATACTTATGAAAAATAAAAAATTATATAAAAGACTATTTATAGTACTAATAGCTTTATATGTAGTTTTTACATTGATAAATCAACAAAAAGCATTAAATCAATACACAAAAACTAGTAAAGAATTAGTAGAAAAAATAAATGAACAGAAAACGCATAAGGAAGAACTTTCAAAAAGAAAAAATGATGCAGATTCTTTAGAATTTATTGAACAAACAGCCAGAGAAAAACTTGACATGTATTATCCAAATGAAAGAGTTTATATAGATAATGGAATGTAGTCAAAAAATTGAATACATTCTTTTTTGTTAAAATTTTACTTTTTTTAATTATTATGTTATAATAAACTAGTATTTTATTTATTCGTTAAAAATTCCCATCAAATTAAATTAGATAAAATTAAATATAAAATAAAAGGAGGAGCAAGATATGCCTAAATTTGAAGAAATGACTTTAAGCGATTTAAAATCAATTGCAAAAGAACAAAATATTAAAAATATCTCAAAATTAAAAAAAGATGAATTAATTACTGTTTTAAGTCAATTGATGAAAAATAATAAGTCGCTAAATGATACAAAAGAATCTTATGAGAAAGAAGAAACAAAACAATATGATATACATGGTAACCGTATTATTGATTACAAATTAACAAATGAAGGAGACGAAATAGTAGAAGGAATACTAGATATACTTCCAGATGGTTATGGTTTTTTAAGAGGAGATAATTTTTTATCAAGTGATAAAGATGTATATATATCAATGGTACAAATAAGACGTTTTAAATTAGATACAGGAGATATAATAAAAGGTATTTCTAGATTTAAGGAAGGAGAAAAATTCCCATCACTAATATTTGTTGGTGAAGTTAATGGCGAACACCCAGAAAAAGCTGCTAAAAGAAAAAGATTTGATGAATTAACTCCTATATATCCAAATGAAAGATTAAAGTTAGAAACTATATCAAATGATTATGCAACAAGAATTATTGATTTAATGTCTCCTATTGGAAAAGGGCAGAGGGGGATGATTGTTGCTCAACCTAAAGTTGGTAAAACAACATTATTAAAAAAGGTTGCAAATAGTATTACTACCAATAATCCTGAAGTAGAATTAATTGTTTTACTTATAGATGAAAGACCAGAAGAAGTAACAGATATGATGAGGTCAATAAAAGGACAGGTAATTCATTCAACTTTTGATGAATTACCTGAACATCATGTGAAAGTTGCAGAAATGGTTTTAGAAAGAGCTAAAAGATTAATAGAACATGGCAAAGATGTTGTGATTTTATTAGATAGTATAACTAGACTTACTAGAGCTTATAATTTGGTTATTCCATCTTCTGGTAGAACTTTATCAGGTGGTATTGATCCTGCAGCATTGCATAAACCTAAAAAATTCTTTGGTGCAGCTAGAAATATTGAGAATGGTGGAAGTCTAACAATTTTAGCTACTGCTTTAATTGAAACTGGTAGTAGAATGGATGATGTTATTTTTGAGGAATTTAAAGGTACTGGTAATATGGAAGTTCATTTGGATAGAAAATTATCAGAAAGAAGAATTTTTCCTGCAATTGATATTAATAAATCTGGAACTAGAAGAGAAGACCTATTATTAACTCCTAAAGAGAAAGAAACTGTTTTTGCTTTAAGAAAGGCTTTAAATAGTATTCCAGTTGCAGATGTTACTGAACAGGTTATTCATCAAATGACTTTAACTAAAAATAATGAGGAATTTATTGATAAAATGGATGATTATTTGAGAAGGTTTAAATAATTTTCTTAATTATATTATACATAATTAAATATTTTAAAAAAAGAACTTTAATAAAAATTATAAATGTATATTTTGACAAGTGGGGTGTATATTATGTATTGTACTAACTGTGGAAAAGAAATTAACAAGAATGATAATTTTTGTAATTATTGTGGTAAGGCAAATAATAAAATTAATGAAAATGATAATATAGATGAAATACAAAATGATAATACTTTTTCTATGAAATATTTTGATTTTTTCAAAACCTGGTATTTAGGTTTTATAATTATAATAAATCTTATAAGTATTATAGGGAATATTACAAATCTTCAAGATGTACAAAATATTCAATTATTTATTATAAATATAATTTTATATATAGCATTACCTATTAAGCTAGTATGTGATTTAGATAAAAAGAGCAAGTTTATTTTCTTTTTGTTAATGTGTTTTTTTATTTTAGATTATTTTCTTAAAATTTTATTTGGTGCTATACAGTGTATTTTAAATAATGGAGAAACAAGTTTTATTATCTATTTGTTTATATTAGTATTAGTTTATGGAATATGGTATATACCAAACCTTACTTATTTTATCAAAAGAAGAAATCTATTTACTAACTAAGATTATGGTGATTTTTATAAAAAAACATAGATATTATTATTTATAATATCTATGTTTTTTAATTTTAGGGTAGAGCATATAAATATATGCTTATATAAAAAATATACAACATTGCACAAAATCAAAGTTTTGTGCAAATAGGAGTAGGATCAAAAATAGAACCATGTAATATGGTCCTATCTTCGTAAATCTTGCTATTCCTTTAATAAAGCCTATTTTATTTGATTGTTCTAACAACAAACTATACTACTTTTTAATTAAATCTCCCTAAAATTGATTCTGGAGCTTCATTATTTTTGATTATTCCTGGTTGGATTTTTTTTCATTATTGTAACGTCATAATTTTAAAAAAATTTTATATAACTTTAGATTATTTTATCAAAATTCCTTAAATCCTTATATTTCAGTATTTTGCTTGATTTTACAGACAACAAACTATATGCCTAATTTTTAAAAACGGCTTAAAATCGATTCTCGTGCGTCACTTTTTTAGCCATTTTTTAGCACTTTTAATAGATGCCTAAAAATCAGCATTTTTACTAGAATTATATTATAAAGATTAGATTTAATAAAATACATATAAAATTTAAAACATATAACTTGTTAAATAAATTATTAAAATGCCTTAAAATTGATTTTGAAGCTTCATAATATAAAATTATATTATGAATTAGTAATCTAAATTTATATAATGTCATACAGAAATTTTATAAAGTATGTATAAAATTATAATGCAGATTTTTATTTACAAACAATATTAACAAATGTTCGTTTTTAAAAATTATATATATAAAATTAACTTTGCACAAAATTTTTAGTTCAAATCTAATTATAAAAATTTTTATAATTTAAAATCTGAAATTTTATTTTTTACTTTTTCAAAATTCAACTTAATAAATAAGCTTTAGCAAAATTTTTAAAATTATAAATCTATTTTCTATTATTTTTGATGGTTGATATACTCCTGCAAGTGCAATTAGATTTTCGTTCTTATAGTTAATATCTTTATTATATAAAAGTGTCGCATAAGATAGTAAATCAATAGAACTTTCAAACACATGAATCGTATTATTGTTTGTATTTGAAATTAATCTAAATGAGTATGTTTTATCACTCCCAGTTGCATCTCTCATATATCTTGTTTCATTTGTTGCTCTTGTACCTGCATATTTAATATTTCCTGCATTATTGTAGCCTACAAATACAACATTATTTGTTCCATATTCCTGGTATATAAGATTATTTTTATAGCATTCATCTATAATCTCTTCTGCAATTCCTCTGTTTTTTAAATAATCTTTTGCTATAGCAAAGCTACTTGCTTTTTTAGGTATTATAATTGTATGTTTATTTGATTTTATTTCACTTTTACTAACTGAAACAGGAATAGCTATATTTTTTACTTTTAAAACCTTTTCAACTGCATCTGTAAATGTATAATTATGTACTTTAATTAGATAATCAATTGCATTTTTACCACCTATTCCTTTTGAAAACCAATTCCATAAACCATTACTGATTTTCAGACTATCATGTGTTCTTGTGCAGTAATTATTACCACTAATATGTACCAATTCATTTGGCTCATAATATTGCAAATATGATAGCAAATCTATCTTCTTCGCTTCTTGTATAATATTAGGTTGAATGTATGGCATAATTGCACCTCCATCTACCTAGCATCTTTATTCTTTTGTTTTATATCTCTTTTGTAATCGTTTTCAATATGTTCTACAGCATTATCTATTGAATATTCCAACATTTCATTAAAATTACCATCACTTTTTAACCATTCATCATAGCATTCCTCTAATATATTAGGATTTTTTAGTAATGCTTTACATTCTGAAGCGGATAAACTCTTTTTCTCAAAACAATATGTCATTTCTTGTTTACAAACTTTTTCATAAGCTCTTTCTATTATAACTTCTGGCTTTTCTTTTTTTAATCCATCAATAAATTTATTGTATTCATTTACAAGTTTTTCTTGTACTTTCTGTTGCAAAACTTGTTCAATTGTAACTGCATTTCCTTTGTATAAATGCATTGTATTTTTATCTTCCATTTACTCTAAAATCTCCTTTCTGACATAAAAAAAGAGATATTAACTTTTACATTAATATCTCACTTTCATATTACTATTACATTTAGATTTTTATTTTATTTTCAATATATTTTAAAGCATGTTCTTTTATCTTTTGTATTTTTTGTTTTGTATCAATATTCTTATATTCTAATCTATCAACTATTGTATTAATATAATCTTTATCGTATATATATTCTAATCCATATAGATAATTAAAATCAAATATAAAAGCAATATATGATACCCAAAAATCCATATATGTATTTCTATCTTCTCTTACAATAACCTTATCATTCATAAAATTATTAAATATTTTGTCTGAAATTGTATCATTTTCTAAAATTTCTTTACTAGCATTATCAATAATATTCTCAAAATCATCCGTTGCTTTTACTCTAAAGTTGTCTATCTTATCAGCATCTCTAATTATTTTTGCATGTAATAACTCTTTATCACTTAAATCATTTTCTATAGATAATCTATTATGATTTAATATCGATTTAGAAATAATATTATCATATTGTTTATCTTTTATAAACTTTCTAATAAGATTATTTTTAAATAGAATCTCATTTCCTAATATAGCATGATCTGTTGTTTTATTATCTATAAAGCAATCAAAATTTTTTATTTGCTCAAATCTTCCTATATCATGCAATAAAGCTATTAATTTCGCTAATTCTATATCTTCATTATCTAATAGTAATTTTTTAGAAATATATTCACTTGCATTTACTACTCCATAAGTATGTCTAACTTTTAGTTCGTTCTTACCATATTCTAGATTAAAATCTTTTAGATATTCTTTAAATGCAATACTTGCTTGTTCAAAATCAATCATTTTAATTTCTCCTTCATATAATCTATTATAAAGAAATATATATTCACATATTAAATAAATATTTCATAACAACAAAATAGTCTGTTTTGAAGAGGTTTGGTTTATTGTTCATAAGTTCTTTTATTTCTTCTTTTGTGAGATAAAAAATATTTTCAATTCCATCTTTATCATAATTTATAATTGCTTTGTTGTATTTTAATGTATAGACTGTTTGAAAAGTATTACTTTCACTGATATATGGATTAAAATATGCTACTTTTCTTAATTTAACATTCTTTATTCCAAGTTCTTCTTCTAGCTCTCTATATGCTGCTTGTTCATAGTTCTCACCTAAATTTACATGACCGCCAACAGAAAAATCATAACAATTTGGAAAAATCTTTCTATTAGAACTTCTTTTTGGTACTACTATTTTATTTTCATCATTAAATATTAAAATATTTATAAATCTTAATTGATTTGGCTTAATAGTTTTTTGCTCACTTTCTTTAATTTTTCCAACTACCTCATCATTTTCATTAACAATATCAAAATATTCTAGTTTATCTTTCATCATTTTGCATTCCTCTCTGCATATATTTTAATCTAGATGGTAAAATTACCTCTGGTACTAATACTTTTCCATTTTCAATTTGTGCAATAGGTATATATTCTCTATAATTTCTTTGCAAATCTGGACTATCATACATAGGTATTATTACTTGATCAATTACTTGTCTGATATATTCTTTTTTTATTCCTTTATATTGACTCGGAATTAACTGACTACATTTTTCACTTGATAATCCGTACTTCGCTTGTAAATCTTTAATTCTAGCATCTCTTAATTGATTATAAGCATATTCTCCTATTTTATTGGTTTTATATTTTGATATATTATTATCGTTTAAGAATAATATTTCATTCCAAGGTATTGTGTAAGTTTCATGACAGGCTGAACCATGACTTAAAAATGAACCATCCCAACCTTTTCCTACATAATCAATCATTAATTGCTTTTTCGTTTGATAATCTAAATAAAAACAACCATCTACATCATATGTAGGACAAAATTTTCCTTTTATAACTTTTAAAGTTTCCTTGCATTTTCTATTTGCAATTTACATTCATTTTCTAAAACTCCAATTTCAATATTTAATTTAGTTAAGGCTTTTTCTTTAATATCGAATATTGTAACATTAGGATTCATATCAGATTCACTTGGAGCACCATATATAAAATTTTTTATTTTAGCTTTAATACATGCAGACATACACATACTACAACTCCAAGCGTTTGAAACGATACAATACTGTGATAAATCTCTTGTTTCTAGTTTCTTACAAGCCTCTGAAATTAAATTTATTTCAGCATGCAATATTGGATTACACTCTGATTTAGCTGTATTATGTGTTTTTTCTATTACATTTCCATCTTTATCAATTAAAATTGCACCAAAAGGCGAATTGCCTTCTTGTATTGCAATATCTACTTCATTCATCACTATTCTCATTAATTTTTCTTTTTTTGATTGACTTAAATTCATTTTCATCCTTCTTCCAAATTAATACTTATCGAAAATTCTATTTGTTAGAAAGCATATTTACTATTTTATTAGCCAATTAGCAATATCATATATTTGTATACCTTCATATTGATAATCTTCATGCTTTGTTCTAGCTATTACTATCTTTGGATATGCATCTTTTATACTTAGTAAAGCAGATACTTCTCTATTAAACGTCTTTTGTTCTGATATATTATCAGATACTTGAATATAAATTTGTTCTCCTTGCTTTTTAGCTATAAAATCTATTTCTTTTTGATATAAAGTTCCTACATATACTTCATATCCTCTTCTTAATAATTCTATTGCAACTATATTTTCATATATTCTACCATAATCCATATTATTTGCCCCAAGCATAGCGTAACGAAAAGATTGGTCTGCTAAATAGTATTTATTTTGTGTACTAAGATATTTTTTTCCTTTTATATCAAACCTTTTTATTTTATAAAAAGCAAAAGCATGACATAGATAATCTATATAGTTATTAATAGTTTTATCCGTTATACTAATATTATTTGAATTCAAAACTTTTGTAACATTATTAGCAGAAGTTAGGTTTGAAACATTATCCATTAGATAATCTGTTAAATTTTGAATTATATCTGTATTTCTTATCTTATACTTTTGTTTAATATCTCTTATTATTAACGTATTAAATACATCTTTAATATATTGATATTTCTCTTCCTGTGTTTTATACAAGTAAGAACCAGACATTCCACCTTCTAAAACATATTTATCAAAAGCTTCTTGAATATCTTTGGATTTATAATATTTTTGATATTCTTTAAATGAAAATGGATATATTTCTATTTTAAAAGTTCTACCAGTAAATAGTGTTGCTAAATCACTACTCATTAAAAAGGCATTTGAACCTGTTATATAAATATCAAATTTTTCTTCTGCATGAAATCCATTTATTGCCTTTTCAAATTCTTCACACATTTGAACTTCATCTATTAATAAAAAATTCGCTGAATCTTCTCTGTAATTTCTTTCAACATATTCTATTAATTCCTTATAGTTTTTTAATTGCTCAAATTTTGGTAAATTATAATTAATATGTATTATATTAGCTTTTTCTATTGTTTTAAGTACATATTCTTTAAATTTTTCTAATAACTTTGATTTTCCACTACGCCTTATTCCTGTAATAACTTTTATGTCTGGAGTTCCAATTACATTTATAATTTTATTTAAATAATCTTCTCTATTTATTAATTTCAAACTAATCACCTCAATGTTATTATAATTTATTTATTCCGAAAAGTCAATTTTTTTATTTTTTTCGTAATAAATATTAAAAACATAAAAACACTATATTATCAAAGTTTTGTTAATTCATCATATGAAAAATCTTTTATTATAGACATTATTTATACTAAACTCCTTCTATTTTAATTTTCAATAAGCCATTTAGCAATATCGTATATTTGTATACCTTCATATTGATAATTTTCATGTTTTGTTCTTGCTATTATTACTTTGGGATATGCATCTTTTATTTGTAATAATGGATTTACTTCTCTTTTTAGAGTTTCTTCATATTCTATATTATCAGAAACTTGTATATAAATTTTTTCATTTCTTTTTACTGCTATAAAATCCACTTCTTTATTATATAATATTCCTGTATATACTTCATAGCCTCTTCTTAGTAGTTCGATTGCAACAATATTTTCATATACTCTACCATAATCTAAAGATTTTGTACCTAAACGAGCATATCTAAATGCATGATCAGATAAATAATATTTTTCGTCACTATTTAAATATTTTTTGCCTTTTATATCGTATCTGCTGATTTTATAAAAAGCAAATGCCTCACATAAATATTCAATATAGTTCCCAACTGTTTTATGATTTGTTTCTAAATTAGCAGTATTTAACGAATTAGCAACATTTCTTAAAGATGTTCTATTAGATATATTATCCATCAAAAAATCATTTAATGAACTCATCAATTTTTCATCTTTTATTTTATTTCTTTGAAAAATATCTCTAACTATTAATGTATTATATATATCATTTAAATAGTCATATTTCTTTTCCATTGAATTATATAAATAAGAACCTGACATTCCACCTTCCATTACATAGTTATTAAATGCAATATCTATATCACTATATTTAAAATAATCTATATACTCTTTAAAAGAGAATGGATAAATTTCAATTTCAAATGTTCTTCCTGTAAATAATGTAGCTAAATCACTACTTAATAGAAATGCATTGGAACCAGTTATATATATGTCATATTTTTCTTCTGCATGTAAACTATTTATTGTTTTTTCAAATCCTTTACACATTTGTACTTCATCAATTAATACAAAATTATTCATTCCTTTTTTATATCTTTGCCCTATATAGTCATTTAATTTATGATATTCTTTTAAGTTCTCAAAATCTAATGAGTTGTAATTTATATCAATTATATTGTAATCTTTTATATTATTTATTATATATTCCTTAAAAAGCTCTAATAATTTAGATTTTCCACTTCTTCTTACTCCAGTAATGACTTTTATATCAGGTGTTCCAATTATATCTATTAAAGTCTTAAGATAATCTCTTTTTATTAATTTCATATTTTCCACCTCAAAACTATTATATCAGTTTTATTTCCCAAAATCAAATTTTTTTAAAATTTGGGAAGTTGTGTTCGCAATTATATTATATACAAATTTTCATATACTATTATGTAAATAACTTTTATTGGTAATAATTTAAAATATAAAAACACTGTATTATCAAAGTTTTGTACAAATGAGAATACAGTAATTATAAAACAGCCAAATACCTATAATTTTACATATATCTAGTATCTAGCTGTTTCTGGAATTATATTAAAACGGACTGCTACAATGCAACAGTCCGTTTTAATAGTATGCTATTTTACAACTGAAAAATTAGCTTTAAGCCATCTAAGATTACAACTATTAAGTTCTTTTGAATGATAGATTTTTCCTTCATATGAAATAGAAATACAAATTCTATTATCAACTAATTCTGCTATAATAGCAATTTGGTTGTTTTCTAACATATTGTCAATAATCTTCATATACTCATATGCATTTTTACAGTAAAATTGTTTATCATCTTGCATTTTCAACGTATATACAATTTCTTCGTAAACATTGAGCGTCAATGGAACAACATTTAAGTATATATCATTCTTAAACAATTCTCTTTTTTTTCGCTCATCATCTCTTAATCTTGCCAAAAATTGATGATGACCTAAATATGATCCTACTACTTCCATAAAGATAAAGTAGATTATTCCTAACAAACATACTAAAATTGAATTTCTATCCAATTTTAGAAGAATAAAAAGAAATCCTATCTCAAAATGATATAAAAAACTATAATATACCATATCATCTGTTTATTCGTTTTCTGTAACATCCGATTATCTAATCTTTCTTTAACCTTTTTCAATTTTTCACGCATACTTAATCACTCTCCTTCTAAATTTTTACAATTGCAACAAATCTAGAAGGAAGTTTTCCCTTCTAGATTTCGAAGGGAATTATCCCAAATATATATTTAATATATCATATTTCTTATATATTTTTAATATGTTTTATTTATTAAAAGTCTATTCCCACTATAAAATTGTCACTTTTTCTATTTCAACTTCTTCTATTTGTGAAACATCTTCACTATCTTCTATAATAAGTAAATTTATCTGATTTCTTTTGATTTGATTCATTAAATATTGATTTTCTTTTAAATTTCCATTTTGATTTTTATCTACTATAAAAGTATGCTTTATTTCTATATCTTTTCTTTTACAACATTCTTTTATTTTCTTTATTTTTTGGGATATAAAGTAATTATTCTCTTTTTCACTTTTTATTGTAAGATAAATAGCAGCATTTTTTATAAACTTGTCCATTTATTTTCCTCCTACTATATATCTATGTTTATTTTTTTATAAATATTCCTATCAATTGCCTACTACTTCTTCAATTTTAATATTATTTTCTTTAAAAATCTCTAATATACTATCTGCTTTATTTTTAAACCCAATTGCATAATGAATAACTATTTTATTATCATCTAAATATTCAAATTGTAATGAACGAAATCCTCCTCGAGGGCCTATGTGCAACTCCACACATTTAGCAGTTTTTAATTGTTCTATCCATCTTTTGTTTGACTCTTCTGACTTTTTTAAATATTCTCCATCTATAATTTCTAATGATTTCCATAATACATCTAAAGTAGCTATATTAGGAAAACAGACTGTTACAAATTTATCATTCGCTCTACTCCACATTCCTTTACTTCCTATTGTATATCCTTCTGAACCTTTTACTAAACCATCTGCATATTTTGTCAAATCAACTAATAATTTTACCTTTATTTTTTCTTCCATTTCTATTTTCTCCATTTTTCCATTTCTTTTTTATGTACATAAATTAATTTTCTGATAACACATTTGTTTTATGTGAATTATTATTTTAAATTCAAAGAAATTATATTATTCAACTACATTAGTATTAGTATTTATAACATTAGTTTGGTTAATAGTATTTTTATTTTGTGTACTAGTCACAGAATTATTTACATTATTAATAGTATTATTTTTTATCGTGTTTTGAGTTGAAGTGTTATTGTTACTATAAATATTATTGTGTGTATTATTAACAGTTGAATTTTTATTTACATTTTCTTGTTTTGTTGAATTTACTACTTCGTTCTTTGTATTATTTTCCTTAATATTAATACTATCTGAATTTTGTTGTTTATCTTGGTTGTTTTTAGTATTAGTATTAAGATTTAACTTAGTTCCAGTATGTTTAGTACATTCTTCTGGCAAAGTAAGCCATAAGAAGTATTCTTCATAAGAATTAGGACAACCACTATTAGCTATTTTCCCTGTTTCTGAACAAATCATTGTTGTTTTTATAGATGAAGGCTTTTCAAATTTTTTTCCAGATAGTCCTGAGTGAACATTTGACATTACATTTGCCCATATTAATCCAGCAGGATTTTTTTCATAATATTCAATACTTTCATTTTCATCATATCCATACCAAGAAACTGCTGTATAATATGGAGTAAATCCACATAGCCATCTATCATAATTTTCATCAGTAGTTCCAGTTTTAGCTGCAACATCCATTCCTGAAATAGCACAATATGTTGCTGTTCCATTGCCTCCTAAAACAGGTTCAGTTAATAATTCTTTAAGTACGTATGCCACTTCTTTTGAAAATACTCTTTTTTTCTTTTGCTTAACTTTTACAACAATTGACCCATTCTTTTTTTCTACTTTACTATAAAATGTAGGTTCTATATAAATACCATCATTTGCAATTGTAGCATATGCTCCTGCCATTTCTAAAGGACTAATTCCTTTTTCAATTCCTCCTAGTGCTAGTGCAAGATTATCATCTTTTTCAGTTAATGTTGTTATACCCATCTTTTTTAAATACTTTATAGATTTACTTGGTTTTAATTTATCCATTATTTCTACAAAAGGAATATTTTGAGAAGATTCAACAGCTCTTCTAACAGTAATATCCCCTAATGAATTAGTTAAATCTGTTGGATGATACCCATCTGCAAAATCTTTTTCACTATCATTACATATTGATGCAGCAGTTATAATTTTTTTATCTATTGCAGGTGCTAATACAGCAATAGGCTTTATTGCTGAACCTGTTTGCCTTATACTTTGAGTAGCTCTATTCAAAGAACGAGGTTTTGTTTTTTCTCCTAATCCACCAGTACACCCTACAACATTTCCTGTTGTTTGATCTATTATAACCATTGCTGCTTGAGAGTCATCTTTCCCATTTTGTGATTTTATTATATATTTACTTTTTTCAAATTCATTTTGCATCTTTTTTTGTATTTCTGAATTCTGTGTACTATAAATATTTAATCCAGCCATATTAATATAGTTAGTTGCAAATGTATTAGATATATTATATTTTTTTTCAATATCTTTTGTTATTTCTAAAATAAGAGCATCTGTATGATATGAGTATACTCCATCATCTGAAGATATATCTCCCTTTTTAAACTTTAACCCTTTTTCTAAATTGTTAGAAGCTTCATTATATTCTTCTTGATTAATATAATTTAATTCTAACATTTTAGAAAGTACAATTTTTGTTCTCTTATTTATTTTTTCTTTATTATCTTTATCAGCAAATGGATTGTATGAATTTGGTGAATGGTTAATTCCTGCTAAAAATGCACTTTCTTCTAATGATAATTGACCTACAGATTTATCAAAATAATATTTAGCACCAGTTTCTACACCATACAAATTAGGTCCAACATATATTACATTAAAATACGCTTCAAGAACTTCATCTTTGCTTAAACAAGTTTCTAATTGAATTGCTTTCCACCATTCTTTTACTTTTCTTGTTATACTATCTGTTGAATCACCTGTTAAATTTTTTACTAATTGTTGAGTTATAGTGCTTCCACCAAATGAAGAAGAACCAAAATGAAAGATATATGTTAATATTGCTGACCCTGTTCTTTTTATATCAATTCCATTATGGGAATAAAATCTTTCATCTTCTATTGCTATATATGCATTTTTTAAATTGTTAGGTACTTCTGATAAAGTTATATTATTTTTCTTTCTTTGAGCACCTAATTCTGCAATTGTATTACCATCTATATCTTTTACAATTGAGTTTTCATTAACAATCATATCTTTTGCTAATACTTTCCATGTGTGAGTAGAAATTCCTAATGAAATACCTAAACCTAAAATTGTTAATAATATAATTATTGAAATAACTTTTTTTATTTTTTTTCTTATATTTTCTTGTTTAGGTGTTAATTCTTTTTTGCTTCTTCTTCCCTTTCTTCTGGATCTTCTTTTTGCATTTGAATCTTTATCTTCTATTTTCTTTTTATTTAAGTTTTTCAAAATAATCACTTTCCTTAATTTTAACATTATACATTATTGTTCAAATAACTTTTATCTCTGAATATTTACAGTTTATCATAAAATAATTTATAAATCTATAGAAAATCCTAACTTTATGTGATATAATGTATAAAGTAATTTTACATTACTTTGATTTTCTACTGTTAGTAGGAAATCACCTCTGTTACATTAAATATAAATATAGGAGGAAAAATGATGGCTCGGTTTAGCGTTTTTATTTATCTAGTTTGTTCAGTGATAGGAAGTATAATTGGATTTCTTTCCCAAGATAGTATTTTAGGAAAAATATCATTTATATTCATTGGACTGCTAGTAGGTGAACTTATAGGAGTAATCCTTTGTTCATTATTGCATCTTTTCTTTAGAAAAGATTAGGTAAAAGTTAAATCAAAAAGGACATTGTAATTGTAATTGCAGTGTCTTTTATTTATATAAAAGGTCAAAAAATTTTAATTATACCTCTTTTGTTCTAATTGTAATATAATCTTATAAGGAGGAAATTTTAATGAAAATTAAAAAAATAGAAACAAACATTAAAAGAAATTTCTTATTTAATGAAACTGAAAAAATATTATATTCTAATAATAAAAATTTAGAAAATAATATTATAAAAATTGATGATAATTATACTTTTCAAAATATATTAGGCTTTGGAGGAGCTTTTACAGAAAGTACAGGTTATTCATTAACTACAGTTCCTAACAATATTCACAATAAAATTATGAATGACTATTTTTCTAAAGAAGGATTAAATTATAATTTTTGTAGATTACCTATAGGTAGTACAGATTTTTCTTTAGATAGTTATTCATATTCGTATAAAGATGATTTATCTGATTTTTCTATTCAAAGAGATAAAAAATATATAATTCCTGCTATAAAAGCTGCACAAAAAATAAACCAAAATATTAAATTTTTATCTACCCCATGGTCTCCTCCTGCTTTTATGAAAAACAATAATAATGTATGCAATGGAGGTAAATTATTAGATAAATATAAAGATACATGGGCTAACTATTTAGTAAAATATGTTAAAGCATACAAGAATGAAAGTATTAAAATAGATTATATGACAATTCAAAACGAACCAAATGCAACTCAAAGTTGGGAATCTTGTAATTATACAGCTTATGATGAAGCTAATTTGTTGAAAAAACATCTCTTCCCTATTTTTAGAAAAAATGGTTTAGATACTAAATTCTTAATTTGGGATCATAATAAAGATTCCATATTAGAAAGAGTAAAAGAAACATTAATTGATAATGCTACTATCGATTTAGCATGTGGTATAGCATTTCATTGGTATACAGGAAGTCATTTTGATAGTTTAGACTTAATTAATAAATTATTTCCAAATAAACTTCTTATTCATACAGAAGGATGTACAGGTTATTCAAAATTTAAATTAAAAGACGAATTATTTAATGCCGAAATGTATGCATCTGAAATAATAGGAGATTTTAATAACGGAACTAATGCATTTATAGATTGGAATATGGTTTTAGAATATAATGGTGGTCCTAATCATAAAAAAAATTACTGTAATAGCCCAATAATGATTAATAAAAATCATTCAGATTATATTAAAACTCCTTCATATTATTATATAGGACACTTTAGTAAATATATTATGCCAGGAGCAAAAAGAATTCATTCAAGTAAATTTTCAGAAAAAATTTCTGCAATAGCCTTTAAAAATCCAGATAATAGTGTTATTATAAATTTACTTAATACAAACAATTATAATATTGAATATAATCTATGTTACAATAATTGTGTTTTTCATGATAATTTAGATAGTCATGCAATAGTTACTTTTATAATAAATGGAGTGTGAAATTATGATAAATAGAGAACAAAATCCAGAATATTTAAATGCATTTTTAGATTATTCTGCAACTATTTTAAATAAATCACCTAATAGTATTAAAGAATATAATTATGATTTAACAATGTTTTTAAGATTTATAAAAATTCATTTTAATATGGTTAAAGATATTGAATTTGATCAAATAAATATATCAGATATTTCTATTAAGGATATAGAAAAAATTAAACTTGAAGATATTCATGCGTTTTTAGCTTATTTAAGTAATACATATCATAGCAAAGCAGCAACTAGAGCTAGAAAAGCTTCTACTATACGAGTATTTTTTAAGTATTTAACTCAAAAAACTGGATTACTAAAAATTAATCCTGCACAAAATTTGGAAAATCCAAAACAAGATCGTAGACTGCCTAAATATTTATCACTTGATGATAGTAGAAAACTTTTAGATGCAACTTTAGATGAAGATAATAGAAACTATCAAAGAGATTATGCTATTATAACTTTATTTTTAAATTGTGGTATGCGTCTTTCTGAACTTGTTGGAATTAATATTAAAGATATAGATTTTAGTGATTGTAAATTAAATGTTATTGGTAAAGGTAATAAAGAAAGAACTATATATTTAAATAATGCGTGTATGAAAGCACTTACTGATTATTTAGATGTAAGACCAAAAGAAGGTATAAAACGTGATAGTAAAAATTCAGAAAAAGCATTATTTTTAAGTGAGAGACGTGAAAGAATTAGCAATAGAACTGTTCAATATATTGTAAATAAAGAACTAGAAAAAGCAGGTTTAGATACAAAAAAGTATTCTGTTCATAAATTAAGGCATACTGCTGCTACATTAATGTATCAATATGGACAAGTTGATATCCGAGCATTACAAGAATTATTAGGTCATGAGAGTATTTCTACAACTGAAATTTATACTCATGTAAATAATGAACAAATTAGAAATGCTGTTGAAAGTAATCCTTTAGCAAATATCTAAAATAATAAAAGTTTATTAATTTTTTATGAAGTAATAATTTGTGAAAACCAACAAGCTTCAGTCTGTTATACAATAAGAAACTTTATCGAAATATTGCATTACAGACTGTGCGATATTGGAAGTTGATAATAAAAAATATAATAAACTTTTTTATCTTACATATGGATTTTTGTTATGTATTTTAAAATAATATGGTTGTATTTCTGGTAATAGACTGTCAATATAAATTATTTCTCTATTTGTATCCTCTATTTTTATATTTGGAAAAGCTCTAATAATGGTTTTATCATCAAAATATTTATATATAAAATTAGACAATTTTTCATTACTATAAATTTTATCATATAATTGCGTAATTACTTCTTTATTAGGTACATCTAAATCATTTTCTACTTTTATTCTTATTAAGAAAAAATTTACTGCTATACTAGAAATTATCCAATCAATAAATAATAATAATATTGCTATTGCAGTAATAATTTTTAGTTTTTTAATAGAAATCTTTGTTTTTACCAAATCTATAAATTTATCTATTTTTGGGTTTAATGAACAGATTAAATATATTGATAAAACTCCCCAGAAGAATGAAAAATATACACATATTCTGCCATTAATATTTAATGGCATATTAGAGTAATCCCACCATTTTACATGAAAAATCATTTCTCCTAATAAACTAACTAAATACTCAACTATAGATCCAATAATAAACCCTAATATAAATAACATATTATACTTTTTATAGTATTTATGTAAAAATATAATCATAAGACTTGCTCCAAGACCATATATTGCACAAAATGGTCCATATAAAAAACTTTTTCTACTTTCTAATACTCCGGTTGTTATAGCTCCATATATTGTTTCAATAACAAATCCTAGAATACTGTATATTATAAAGTAAGCGAATATTCTCCATATACTTATTCCAAAAATTCTAAAAGTATCTTTTTTCTGATTTACTTCTTCACCCATTATAGTTTCCTCCATATTCTTTTAATATATATTATTATATTTTTTAAATATTTACAATATATTTTGTCGTAAAATAATATTTTTTCATATTATATATAAATATATATCGAAAGGAGGATTGATAAACTTTGGAATTAAAGGGAAAAAAAATAGGATTTGCTTTAACAGGTTCTTTTTGTACATTTAAAAAAACTATTCCTAAAATTAAAGAATTGATTAATTTAGGTGCCGATATTTTACCTATTATGTCATATAATGCTTATAAAAGTGATACAAAATTTGGAAAGGCACAAGATTTTATAGATGAAATTCAAGAAATTACAGGTAAAAGTATTATTCATACTATAGAAGATGCAGAACCAATAGGTCCAAAAAAATTAACAGATATTATGATTATAGCTCCATGTTCAGGAAATACTATTTCAAAATTAGCTTGTGATATAATAGATACTCCCGCAGTTATGGCTGCAAAATCACATTTAAGAAATCGGATTTCCATTAGTAATTGCTCCTTCAACAAATAATGGTCTAAGTGGCAATGCAGAAAATATAGGAAAACTTTTAAATAGAAAAAATTATTATTTTGTACCATTTAAACAAGATAATCCAATTACCAAACCAAGATCTGTTGTTTTTGATTCAGAGTACATTATTAAAACAATAAAATATGCATTAGATGGAGAACAAATTAGCCCTATTTTGTTATGAATATAATTTTTACTAAAGAATAAACGCGGATATTAATAATATTTTAAAATCCGCGCTTTTGTTTATCTACTAGTTCATCATATTTCTTTCTTTTTTGACTTCTAATTTGCTTCTTTTCTTTATTTTTACGACTTATTAATATATTTAATATAAGTATTAGTAATAAAATACATAATGTTATCTTACTTTTAATTATATTAGCAAAATTCCCAAAACCTTTTATATGAAATTGATATTTGCCTTCTATATCTTTATATGTTACCTTTCCCCTATCTTCTATCTTATTATTATCACCTTTAGTTTTGTATAATTTTGTTTTATTTTCTTCATATATATCAATAACTCTATGTGTTATTATATCTC
>CANTHA010000011.1 GCA_947653375.1 uncultured Clostridium sp.
TTTTATTTATTCAAATATGTAAAATTAGAAGAAGAGGAATCAAATATAAGAAGCCCTAAGTAAATTAGATTTTAAGAGCAGAAAAATCAAAAACTTAGTAAGCAGATTATATATTGAGAGGGACTTCTTTTAAAAATATATTTTATTCTGCTTAATATTTTTTATGGGGTGATTTTTTTGAAACTAAAAGAAATTAATTACGAGAAAGCTTCTCGTAAAGACTTTGCTAAAGTTGGAGATTATATTGAAATGCCTAACCTTATCAAAGTTCAAAGAGATTCTTATGATTGGTTTGTAGAAGAAGGACTAGGAGAAGTATTAAAAGACATTTCACCAATTGAAGATTATTCTGGAAATTTAGTTCTTGAATTTTTCGACTATTACATGGAAGACAAAACTAAATATACTGTTGAAGAAGCTAAAGAAAGAGACGCTACATATTCAACAAGATTACATGTAAAAGTAAGATTAATTAACCGTGAAACAAGTGAAATCAAAGAGCAAGAAATCTATTTAGGAGATTTTCCTCTAATGACAGATAGCGCAACATTTGTAATCAATGGGGCAGAGAGAGTTGTAGTAAGTCAGTTAGTACGTTCACCAGGATGTTATTATGGGGAAGAATTTGACACAAAGACAGGAAAAAGAACATATAACTCAACAGTTATGCCACTTCGTGGAGCATGGTTAGAATACGAAACAGATGGAAATGACATATTCTATGTACGTGTAGATAGAACAAGAAAAGTTCCAGTAACTACATTATTAAGAGCAATAGGAGTAGTAACAGATGATCAAATAAGAGAATTATTTGGGGACGAAGAAATGTTGACAGCAACAATTGCGAAAGACACAGTAAAAGATCAAGATGAAGCATTAATAGAAATTTATAAAAAATTAAGACCAGGAGAATTACCAACTGCTGATGCAGCAAGAAATTTATTCAATGGATTATTCTATGATAATAAAAGATATGATTTAGCAAAAGTTGGTAGATACAAATTCAATCAAAAACTAAATTTAGCAACAAGAATAAAAGACAAAGTTGTAGCAAATGACATTATAGACAATGAAACAGGAGAAGTTTTAATACAAGCAGGAGAAACAATAACAGAAGAGATAGCTGAAAATATTCAAAATTCAGGTATAAATATTGTAGATATTACATATGGAGAAAGAACAATAAGAATTATAGGTAATAGCACAGTCAATATCCATAAAATATTGCCAAATATAGATTTAAGCACATTACATATAAAAGAATTAGTAAACTATAATGTATTAAAAAATATTATAGATAACACAGATAAAAAAGATTTAGTAAAAGCAATAGAAGAAAGAATGGACGAATTAGTATCAAAACATATTACAACAGAAGACATGATAGCATCAATAAACTATTTATTAAATCTTTCACATGGACTAGGAGAGCCAGACGATATTGACCATTTAGCAAACCGTAGAATACGTTGTGTTGGAGAATTATTGCAAAATCAATTTAGAATTGGTCTAACAAGACTTGAAAGAGTTGTACGTGAAAGAATGACAATACAAGACCTAGATGTTGTAACACCACAAACATTAATTAATACAAAACCTATAACATCTGCAATAAGAGAATTTTTCGGAAGCTCACAATTATCACAATTTATGGATCAAACAAATCCACTTTCAGAATTAACACATAAAAGAAGAATTTCTGCATTAGGACCAGGAGGATTAACAAGAGAAAGAGCAGGATTTGAAGTACGTGATGTTCACTATACACATTATGGTAGATTATGTCCAATTGAATCACCAGAAGGACCAAATATTGGGCTAATTTCAGCACTTTCATCTTTCTCAAGTATTAACGAATATGGATTTATAGAAACACCATATAGAAAAATAGATCCAAAAACTCATAAATTAACTGATATTGTTGAGTATATGAGTGCTGACGTAGAAGATAATTATATAATTGCACAAGCATCTGAACCAGTTAATAAAGAAGGTAAATTCATTAATAAGAGAATTAGAGTTAGATTTAAAAATGAAATCATCGAAGTTGACAGTGATAAAGTTCAATATGTTGATGTATCACCAAAACAATTAGTTTCAGTTGCAGCAGCAATGATTCCTTTCTTAGAGCATGATGATGCAAAAAGAGCTCTAATGGGTGCAAACATGCAACGTCAAGCAGTTCCTTTAATGATTACAGAAAGTCCAATTATTGGAACAGGTATTGAATATAGAGCTGCAAAAGATTCAGGAATATTAGTATTAGCAGAAGATGATGGAGTAATTGAAAAAGTAACAGGAGATGCAATTACTGTTAAATATGATAATGGTAAAAAAGTAGTACATAAATTACGTAAATTCAAAAGAACAAATGGTGGAACATGTATTAATCAAAAACCAATTGTAAAAACAGGAGAAATAGTAAAAAAAGGTGATGCAATAGCAGATGGACCAGCTACACAAAACGGAGAAATGGCACTTGGTAAAAACGTATTAGTTGCATTCTCTACATGGGAAGGGTATAACTATGAAGATGCTATTTTAATTAATGAAAAATTAGTAAAAGAAGATGTATTTACATCAATACATATTGAAGAATATGATTGTGAATGCCGTGACACTAAATTAGGTGCAGAAGAAATTACTCGTGATATACCAAATGTTGGAGATGATTCATTAAAAGACTTAGACGAAAACGGAATTATTAGAATTGGTGCAGAAGTTAGACCAGGAGATATTTTGGTTGGTAAAGTTACTCCAAAAGGAGAAACAGATTTAACTGCAGAAGAAAGACTATTAAGAGCAATATTTGGAGAAAAAGCTAGAGAAGTAAGAGATACATCTTTAAGAGTACCACATGGAGAAGCAGGAACAATAGTTGATATAAAAATATTTACTAGAGAAAATTCAGATGAATTGGGACCAGGAGTAAATCAAATAATAAGATGTTATATAGCAACAAAAAGAAAAATCTCTGTTGGAGACAAAATGGCTGGACGTCATGGTAATAAAGGTGTTATTTCAAGAGTATTGCCAGAAGAAGATATGCCATTTATGCCAGATGGTACACCAATTGATATTTTATTAAACCCATTAGGTGTTCCTTCTCGTATGAATTTAGGTCAAGTATTAGAGGTTCATTTAGGAGGAGCTGCAAAAGCATTAGGTTGGAAAATATCTACACCAGTATTTGATGGAGCGACAGAAGAAGATGTTAAAGAAGTATTAAAAGAAGCTGGAATGAGCGAAGATGGAAAAATGATACTTTATGATGGAAGAACAGGAGATCCTTTTGATAAACCAATAACAGTTGGTGTTATGTACATGTTGAAACTTCATCATTTAGTAGATGATAAAATACATGCTCGTTCAACTGGACCATACTCATTAGTAACTCAACAACCTCTTGGAGGTAAAGCACAATTTGGTGGTCAACGTTTTGGAGAAATGGAAGTTTGGGCTTTAGAGGCTTATGGTGCATCTTATACATTACAAGAAATGCTAACTGTAAAATCAGATGATGTTGTAGGTAGAGTAAAAACTTATGAAGCTATTGTTAAAGGCGAAAATGTTCCAGAGCCGGGAGTTCCAGAAAGTTTCAAAGTATTAGTAAAAGAATTACAATCTTTAGGATTGGATGTTAAATTATTCTCTGATAATGATGAGGAATTAGAACTAAAGGAAAACATAGAAGAGGGAATTGAATATGATCCAGAAAAAGATAATAAACTATTATCTGAAGAAGAAGTTGTTAGTGATGATGATTTAGAAGGATACGGAGAAGAAACATCAGATGATATATTGTTAGAAGGATCTGAAAATAATGTTTTACACGAAAGTGATGAACTATTTGAAGAAATAGACGATGAAGGTGACGAATTATTATTTGACAATGATTTGGCTAATGATAATTTAGATAACGATGATGATATAATAGAATAATTTAAAAATAATTGAATATTCAAAATAGCTTAAAACATGCGACAGGAAGGAATTGTTCGAGCAGTGGAAAGACAAGTTAAAGCTATTTTGAAACCCAAATAAAATAACTGTTTAAATGCAGTGAAATACATTATTAAATAGGGGGAAAAAGAGTGGACGAATTAGATGTTTTTGATAAATTAAAAATTGGTGTTGCATCTGACGAAAAAATAAGAGAGTGGTCTAAAGGTGAAGTAAAAAAGCCTGAAACTATTAATTATAGAACTTTAAAACCAGAAAAAGATGGTTTATTTTGTGAAAGAATATTTGGACCAACAAAAGACTGGGAATGTCATTGTGGTAAATATAAAAGAGTTCGTTATAAAGGAATAGTATGTGATCGTTGCGGTGTTGAAGTAACCAAGGCAAAAGTTAGACGTGAAAGAATGGGACATATAGAACTTGCAGCACCAGTTGCGCATATATGGTACTTTAAAGGAATACCAAGTAGAATTGCATTAATGCTTGATATTTCACCAAGAAATTTAGAGAAAGTAATTTATTTTGCTTCATATATAGTTGTAGATAAAGGTGACACAGGACTTGAGAAATGTCAAATTTTATCTGAAAAAGAATATCATGAAGCAGAAGAGAAATATGGAAGAGGTTCTTTTAGGGCTAGAATGGGAGCAGAAGCTTTAGAAGAATTATTGAAAAATATTAATTTAGAAAAATTATCAGAAGAGGTAAAAAAAGAATTAGAAGGTGCAAGTGAACAAAAAAGAGTTAAACTTGTAAAAAGATTAGATACAATTGAAGCTTTTAGAATTTCAGAAAATCGTCCTGAATGGATGATAATGAATGTTGTTCCTGTAATTCCACCAGAATTAAGACCAATGGTTCAATTAGATGGTGGTAGATTTGCAACTTCAGATTTAAATGATTTATATAGAAGAGTTATCAATAGAAATAATAGATTAAAAAGATTATTAGAATTAGGAGCTCCAGAGATTATTGTACGTAATGAAAAACGTATGTTACAAGAATCTGTAGATGCATTAATAGATAATGGAAGACGTGGAAGACCAGTAACAGGTGCTGGAAATAGACCACTAAAATCATTATCAGATATGTTAAAAGGAAAACAAGGTCGTTTCCGTCAAAACTTACTTGGAAAACGTGTTGATTATTCTGGACGTTCAGTTATCGTAGTTGGGCCTGAATTAAAAATATATCAATGTGGTCTTCCAAAAGAAATGGCAGTAGAATTATTTAAGCCATTTGTTATGAGAGAATTAGTAGGAAGAGGAATTGCCCAAAATATAAAAAATGCTAAAAGAATGGTAGAAAGATTAAGACCAGAAGTTTGGGGAATATTGGAAGATGTTATAAAAGATCATCCAGTTATGCTAAACCGTGCACCTACATTACATAGACTAGGTATTCAGAGTTTTGAGCCAGTACTTGTAGAAGGAAGAGCAATAAAACTTCATCCATTAGTTTGTGAAGCATTTAATGCTGACTTTGATGGTGACCAAATGGCAGTTCATTTACCATTATCACCAGAAGCACAAGCTGAATCAAGATATTTGATGCTTTCAACTAATAACCTATTAAAACCACAAGATGGTAGACCAGTAGCTGTACCAAGATTGGATATGATTTTAGGTGCTTACTATTTAACAATGATTATAGATGGTGAAAAAGGTGAAGGTAAATATTTCAGAGATTCAGATGAAGCAATAATGGCTTTTGAAAATCATGAAGTAGATATTCATGCTAAGATTTTTGTTCGTGTGACAAAAGAAATAGAAGGCGAAATTAAATCAAAGAAAATAGAAACAAGTGTAGGAAGAATAATATTTAACCAAAAAATTCCACAAGATTTAGGATTTATTGATAGAAAAAAAGATCCATTCCAGTATGAAATAGATTTTCCAGTTATGAAAAAATCTATGGGAAGTATTATAGAAAGGGTTATTAGAACTCATGGACTAACAGAATCTGCAGAAGTAATTGATTATATTAAATCTTTAGGATTTAAATATGCTACTCTTGCTGGAATTACTTACTCAATGGATGACGTAAAGGTTCCTCCTGTAAAAAATAAATTATTAGAGGAAGCAGATAAAAAAGTAGATAATATCAGAAAGCAATATGCAAGAGGTTTAATTACTGATAAAGAAAGATATAATGCTGTAATACAGGTATGGGAAGAAACAACTGGTAAAGTAAGTCAAGCAATGGAAGAAAACTTTGAAGATTTAAACCCTGTATATATGATGGTAAAATCAGGATCAAGAGGTAATATGAACCAATTAAGACAAATTGCTGGTATGCGTGGTCTTATGGCTAGTACAACAGGTAAAGCGGTTGAAATTCCAATTAAATCATCATTTGCAGAAGGACTAGATGCGCTAGAATATTTTATTTCTGCCCATGGTGCACGTAAAGGACTTTCTGATACAGCTTTAAGAACAGCCGATTCAGGATATTTAACAAGAAGATTAGTTGATGTTGCACAAGATATAATTGTTCGTGAACATGATTGTGGAACTAAAGAAGGTATTTTAGTTTATGATATAAAAGATGGAAATCAAATTATAGAAAAAATGCAAGAAAGACTTATTGGTAGATTTCCAATTAATGATGTAATAGATCCAAAAACTAAAGAAGTACTAGTTGATACAGAAACAATGATTACAGAAGAAATTGCAGAAAAGATAGTTGCATCAGGAATAGAAAGTTTAGAAGTACATTCAGTTTTAGGATGTCATTCAAAACATGGTGTATGTCAAAAATGTTATGGTATGGGATTAGCAAGAAGAGACTTAGTTTCAATTGGTGAAGCAATTGGTATTATTGCTGCACAATCAATTGGTGAACCTGGTACACAGCTTACAATGAGAACTATTCACTCTGGTGGTGTAGCTGGTGTAGCTGATATTACTCAGGGTCTTCCAAGAGTTGAAGAATTGTTTGAAGCTAGAAAGCCAAAGGGACTTGCAATTATTACAGAAATAGATGGTAAAGTTAAAATTAAGGAAACTAAAAAGAAAAAAGAAGTTATTGTTACAAACAAAGAAGAATCTAAATCTTATACAATACCATTTGGATCTAAAATGAAAGTTAAAGAAGGAGATATGGTAGAAGCTTGTCAACCATTAATAGAAGGTTCTATAAATCCAAATGAAATTTTAGCAATTAAAGGTCCAGAAGGAGTTTACGAATATTTGATTTCAGAAGTTCAAAAAGTTTATAGAAATCAAGGTGTTGATATTAATGATAAGCATATTGAAGTTATTGGTAGACAAATGCTTAAAAAGATAAGGGTAGAAGATAATAGAGATACTGATATGTTCCCAGGAGCTTTAATGGATATGTATGATTTTGCTGATAAAAATAAAATTACAGAAGAAGAAGGTAAACGTCCAGCAACTGGTAAAAGAGTATTACTTGGTATTACTAAGGCATCTCTTGCAACAGATAGTTTCTTATCTGCAGCTTCTTTCCAAGAGACAACAAGAGTTCTTACAGAAGCAGCAATTAAAGGTAAAGTCGATGACTTAATAGGATTAAAAGAAAATGTTATTATTGGTAAATTAATTCCAGCTGGTACAGGTATGCAGAAATATCAAGATATTCATATAAATACTGAACAGGAATTAGAACAAACTTCTAATATAGAAGAAAGTGTATAATAAATTTTAACTTAATATAATGATGTCAGATTAATTAATTGTTATAATCTGTCAAGCTATTATTTATAGAAACTGTAAAAAAAAGATTTTAGGCACCTCTCAAAAAAATTGAGGTTCTCCTAAAATCTTTTTTACTATTTAGATGTAAAAGTTATTTAAAGAAATATATAAATAAGAAATTTGCGTCAATTGCTCGGGGCGTTCACTTTTCACAGAAATTCTAAAACATATTTTATGGCACCCTTCCACGACAAGCGTGAACTCTTTCCATAAAATAAAATTAAGAATTTCTAGTTCAAAGTTCCTACATTCGCTCTTTCCTTAAATTTTTATTTATATATTTCTTTTAATAACAATTGCTACCATTGAATAGTTAGAACCTTTTAGTAATTACCAAGTTTTCTTGACAAAATAGCTATTTATTAGTAAAATATAATAGAATAAATATGAGGAGAAGAATGTATGCAAAACTCAAATAGAAAAGTTTTTGATACACTAGTTTCAAAAACAAAAATTTATTTAAGTATTATTCTTATTTTATTAATAATTATAAGTATACAAAATAAATATTTAATTATACCTTCTATATTAATATATATAGGAGTATTTACATATTCTTATTATACAAATAATAAAAGAAAGAGTGAAATATCAGAAACATTGCAAGATTTAACATTAACATTTGATTCAGCAGCAAAAACTAGTCTTATAAACTCACCATTTCCATTAATAATATTAGAAACAAATGGAAGCATCATATGGAGAAGTTCAAAATTCAACTCAGAATTTGCTAATATAGATATAAATACATATATTGATGAACTAACAATTGAAATACAAGATGAAATAAAACAAAAGAAAGAAGAAAATAATAAAGATATATTAAAAACAATTGAAATAGATAATAAAGTTTATGAAGTTAAAGGAAGATATGTAAAATTAAAAGAAAAAGATAAAAAGAATCACAATAAATATATGGTTATTTTATATTTTATTGACGAAACTGAAAATATAAAACTTCAAAGAGAATATAAAGACTCTAAATCTTGTGTTGGTATTATTATGGTAGATAATTATGAAGAATCAATACAGAGATTAGAAAGTGAAGAAAAACCACAAGTAACAGCACAAATAGATAAATGCATATTTGAATGGACAAATCAAGTTAATGGAGTATTAATAAAGCAAGAAAAAGACAGATATATATGTTTTTTTGAACAAAGATATTTAGATAGAGTAAAAGAAGATAAATTTAGTATATTAGACAAAGTAAAAGAAATTGATACAAAAGACAAAGCACAATTTACTTTAAGTATAGCAGTTTCTAATGAAGGAAATACAGATAAAGAAAAATATAGATCAGCTTTAGCTGCTATGGACATAGTACTAGGTAGAGGTGGAGATCAAGCTGTAATTCGTGAAAATGAAATCTATAAATTTTTTGGAGGAAGAGCACAAGAAGTTGAAAAGAGAACAAAAGTAAAAGCAAGAACTGTTGCACATGCTTTAGAAAACTTAATTAAAGAATCTAAAAAAGTAATGATTATGGGGCATATAAATTCAGACATGGATGCTATAGGGTCTTGTATGGGAATTTATAGATTAGCTAAAACTTTAGAAACAAACGCATATATTATACATAATAAACAAGCAAATACACTAAATATATTTAATGAGTCAATAGAAAAAGAAGAAGAATATGAAGATATTTTAATTAATAAAGAAGTTGCACTAGAAAATATTGATGAAGATACTTTGTTAGTTATTGTTGATACTCATAGAGCTAATTATGTTGAAGTGCCAGAGTTATTAGAAAAAACTAAAAAAATAGTAATTATAGATCATCACAGAAGAAGTGCAGATTATATAGAAGATGCAACATTAACATTTCAAGAAGTATATGCGTCTTCAGCTGCAGAATTAGTTACAGAATTATTACAATATGTTGATGTGAAAATAGAGTTAAAGACAATTGAAGCAGAAAGTTTATATGCTGGAATAATGATGGATACAAAGAACTTTACTTTTAAAACTGGTGTTAGAACTTTTGAAGCTGCTGCATATTTACGTAAGTGTGGAGTTGACATTATAAGAGTAAAAAAATGGTTCCAAAGTGATTTAGGAAGTTACACTAAAATAGCAGATATTGTTAAAAAGTCAGAAATAGTTAATAATTCAATTGCAATTTCTACTTATAATAAAAAAGCTAAAGATGCTAGTTTGGTTTGTGCAAAAGCAGCAGATGAATTACTTACAATTAGTAATATAACTGCATCATTTGTAATAGGTCATCAAGGAGGAAAAGTATATATTAGTGGTAGATCAATTGGAGATATTAATGTACAAATTATATTAGAAAAACTAGGTGGTGGAGGTCATATTACACTAGCTGGTGCACAAGTTGAAGGCATGACAATTGAGGAAGTTAAACAAGAATTGATAACAAAAATTGATGAATATTTTGCAGAGATAGAGAATTAAACAAATATAAAAGACTGATAATTAGTTGATATTATCAGTCTTTTATTGTATAATAGTAACATCAATTAGTAAGTTATAGAAAAAGTGAAAATGTATAAAAATAGTGGGGGTAAAAAATGGCAAAAAAAGTGCAATCAATAGAACCAATAATAGCAGATTTAGTAAATGGCTGGTTAAAGTCATATAAATTAGATTATAAATTAGAACAAGAAACATTAAACAATGAAATAGATACAGCTCTTAATGAGTATTATTCAAAAAGTGGAGGAAAAGGAGGAAATCGTCCAGATGCAAAGTTGTTATTACAAGATAAGACAACTTTAAAACAATATCCAATATTAATTGAATATAAAGGATATAAAGATAAATTAGTAAAACTAAACAAAAACGGACAAGTTGATAATAGAACAAATAAAAATGAGCCAATGTTAAAAAATATCAATTCTTATGCTGTAAATGGAGCAATACATTATGCTAATGCTTTACTTCATTATACAAGTTATACAGAAATTATATCTATAGGAGTAACTGGATATAAAGATGATAATGACAAAGTAGTAACTGAAATAGGAGTATATTATGTTTCAAAAAATAACTTGGGAATTGGTCAAAAAGTAGATGAATACACAGATTTATCATTTTTGAAAGAGAGCAATTTTGATAAATTTATACAAAAAGTTAAAAATTTACACTTAACGCAAGAAGAACTTGAACAATTAAAGGAAAAAAGAGAGAGAGAAATAGATGCAAGTTTAGTGAAACTTAATAATGATATATATCAAAATGAAAAAGGGTTAGGAGAAAATGACAGAGTCTATTTAGTAGCTGCTTCAATTATTGCTACACTAGGAATTCCGGGGGAAGTAGCACCTCTTGAAAAATCAGATTTAACGTCATCAACAGAAAAAGGATATAGAGATGGCGATAAAGTTATAATGAAGATAGAAAATTTTTTAGATAGAAAAAATTTACCAAATGATAAAAAAGAATTTATTATAAGAACATTAAAAAACACTTTAACAACAGACAATATTAACAAAGTAACAAATGGAGAGAGTCAATTAAAAAGAGTATTTACAAAAATTATAGATGACTTGGGAATATATTATAAAATAGGTTTAACAACAGATTTTACAGGGAAATTATTTAATGAAATGTATAGTTGGCTTGGTTTTACACAAGACAAGTTAAATGATGTTGTTTTAACGCCCTCATATGTAGCGACACTACTTGTAAAACTAGCAAGAGTTAATAAAGATTCATTTGTATGGGATTTTGCAACAGGATCAGCAGGTTTACTTGTAGCAGCGATGAATGAGATGTTAAAAGATGCAAAAGAAAAAATAAAATCTCCAGAAGAATTAAAATATAAAACAGTAGAAATAAAGGCAACACAATTATTAGGTATTGAAATTTTACCTAGTGTGTATATGTTAGCAATATTAAATATGATTTTAATGGGAGATGGTAGTTCTAATATTATAAATAAAGATTCTTTAATAGATTTTAACGGGAATTACGGTTTTGGAAACACAGAAGAAAAGTTTCCAGCAACGGCTTTTGTACTAAATCCACCATATTCTGCACCAGGAAATGGAATGATTTTTGTAGAGAAAGCGTTATCAATGATGGATAAAGGATATGCAGCAATAATTATTCAAAATTCAGCAGGATCTGGAAAGGCTACCGGATATAATAAAGATATCCTAAAACATAGTACACTTTTAGCAAGTATAAAAATGCCAATAGATTTATTTGTTGGAAAATCAAGTGTTCAAACCAATGTATATGTATTTAGAGTAGGAGAAGCACACCAAAAAGATGACACAGTTAAATTTATAGATTTTTCAAATGATGGATATACTCGTACAAATAGAAAGAAAGCAAGTAATAATTTGAAAGATACAGATCATGCTAAAGAGAGATATGAAGAATTAGTTAATTTAGTAAGATTTGGGAAATCAAAATTAAAATATTTTACTGAGCAAGAGTATTATGAAGGTACTATAGATCCAGAAAATGGTGCGGATTGGAATCAAGCAGCTCCAGTTGATACAAAACCAACATTAGATGATTTTAAAAAGACAGTAAGTGAATATTTAGCTTGGGAGGTAACAAATATATTAAAAAATTCTAATAGTGATGAGGATGAGCGCTTGGGAAAATAGATGCCTCACTTAACGAAAAACTCAATAGTGTTGAGTGGGGCGAGTATAGATTAGGTGATTTGTTTAATATTAGCCCAACAAATTGGTATCATTTACAAAATGAAGAAATTATCTGTAATAATGGGACAACTCCAGTAATATCAAATACATCTATGAACAACGGTGTTATGGGTTTTTCAAATTTAAAAGCCAATAATAAAGAAAATACGATAACATGTTCTGATACAACTTTAGGTGCAGATACAATGTTTTATCAGGCAGAAGATTTTATAGGTTATTCTCATATACAGCATCTGACACCAAAATTCCAACCGTTTAATAAAGCTATTGCACATATAATTATATCTGCTTGTAGAGTTGCAACTGTAAAAAAATATGATTATGGAAATAAATACAATCGTATTGCTATGAGAGATACAAAAATTCAGCTTCCAACAACTAAAACAGGACAAATTGATTTTGAATTTATGGAAAACTTTGTCGCAGAACTAAAAGCTCAACGTGTCGCTGAACTAGAAGCTTACCTAAGTGTTACAGGATTAAAAGATTATAAATTAACTGAAGAGGAAATAAAAGTTATAGAAAATTATAATAATATTGATTGGAAATCATTCAATTTAAAAGATTTATTCGGTTCTTCAACAAGAGGAAAAAGATTAAAAAGTGCTGATAGAATAAAAGGAAATTTACCTTTTGTAACTGCAGGTGAAGCAGATAATGGAATATCTGATTTTATCGGAAATAAAGTACAGATATTTGAGAATAATACAACAACAATAGATATGTTTGGTTCTGCTAAATATAGAAATTATAAATATGGTGCAGATGATCATATTGCAGTTGTTCATACAGAAAAAATACCTAAATTTGCTTCTATTTTTGTAACTTCTGCAATTCATAAGTCATCATATAATGGTCAATATAGTTATGGAAGAAATTTTTATGCAAAAGATGCAGATATATTAAATATAATGTTGCCACAAAAAGACGGAAAACCTGATTATAATTATATGAATAAAGTAATATCAGCAATTCAAAAACTAGTAATAAAAGATGTAGTCAAATATGCTGAAATGAAAATAGAAACAACAAAGAAAGTTATAACTAATTAGTTTTGTTTAAAAGTTATAATATATATTAAAACACAATTTGCTGGTCAGACTAATCATATAAATAAGTTTAATAAATTTCAAATATAGAAGAGTTAATCTAGTTATCTGTAGTAATAAATGTCTTCCCAAACTGCGCATTAGTATTTTTAATATATATTATAACTTTTAAATTAAAATAAAAAAGTCAAAACTTAAAAGTTTTTAATAATTGTAAAGTAATATTTTTTATGTTATTATACATTTGTATATGATACATTGAAAGAAATTTATTACAAAGAATAGATAAATAAGAAAGGTCGTGATTTAATGAAAGTTATATTAAAAGCAGATATAAAAGGTGTAGGGAAAAAAGATGAGATTATAAATGCTTCAGATGGATATGCACGTAATTTCTTATTTCCAAAACAGTTAGCAATTGAAGCTAATAATGAAAATTTAAGTAAATTAAAAGCTAAACAAGATTCAAATAAATATAAAAAAGATCAGGAAAAAGAAGAAGCAGAAACAGTAGCAGAAAAACTTTCAAAAATTACTTTAGATATGAAAGTAAAAGCTGGAGAAAATGGAAAGATATTTGGGGGAGTTTCTAGTAAGGAAATAGCACAAGAATTGGAAAAAAAGTATAATATTGTGGTTAATAAAAAGAAAATTGAACTAAAGGAGACAATTAAGACTTTAGGAGTTACAAATATAAAAATAAAACTTTTTGAAGGTGTTATTGGTAATGTAAAAATAAATATAATATCAGAATAATAAAGCTAATATTTTAATTTATATGGGGGAGTAAAAATGGAACTAGGTAAAGTACCACCACATGATTTAGAAGCAGAACAAGCAGTTATTGGTAGTATGCTTACAGATAAAGATGCAGTAATATCAAGTGTAGAAATTTTAAAAGTAGAAGATTTTTATAGAGAAGATAATAAAGCTATATATGAAGCAGTTTTGAATTTATATAATAGAGCAGAGCCTATAGATATAATTACAGTTAAATCAGAATTAGAAACTATGGGTAAATTTGATAAAATAGGAGGACTAGAGTATTTAGCTGAACTACCTGAAAAAGTTCCTACTACTGCAAATGCTATAAAGTACATAAAAATTGTTGAAGAAAAATCTATATTAAGAAAATTAATAAAAACAGCAAATGAAATAATAGAATTAGGTTATAGTCCAACAGAAGAAGTTGAAGACATCATGGAAGGTGCAGAGAAAAAAATCTTTAATCTTATGCAAGATAAAAATCAAAAAGGATACACACCATTAAAAGATGCTTTAGTAGACAGTTTTACCAAATTAGAAGAACTATATAATAGAAAACAACATATAACAGGTGTTCCTACAGGTTTTGGCGATTTAGATTATAGAACTGCTGGTTTACATGGTTCAGAATTAATTTTAATAGCTGCCAGACCTGCAATGGGAAAAACTGCATTTGCATTAAATATTGCAACAAATGCAGCTGTAAGAGAAAATGTACCAGTGGCTGTATTTAGCCTAGAAATGTCAAAAGAGCAATTAGTAAATAGAATTTTATGTAGTGAAGCAATGGTAGATAGTAATAAAGTTAGAACTGGTAAATTAGAAGAGGAAGACTGGACAAAATTAGCTGAAAGCATTGGACCTTTATCAGAAGGAGAAATATATATTGATGACACACCAGGTATATCAATAATGGAAATAAGAGCAAAATGTAGAAAACTAAAATTAGAAAAAAATATTGGATTAGTAGTTGTTGACTATTTACAATTAGTACAAGCAAGTAATAAAAGAAGTGGAAGTAGAGAACAAGAAATATCAGAAATAAGTAGATCACTAAAAATATTAGCAAAAGAACTTGATGTACCAGTAATTGCATTATCACAATTATCAAGAGCAGCAGAGCAAAGACCAGATCATAGACCTATGCTATCAGATTTAAGAGAATCAGGAGCAATAGAGCAAGATGCAGATATTGTTATGTTCTTATATAGAGATGACTACTATAATCAAGACAGTGAAAAGAAAGACATAGCAGAAGTAATAATTTCAAAACACAGAGGAGGATCAACAGGAACAGTAGAGCTACTATGGCTTGGAACCTATACAAAATTTGTGAATTTAGAAAGAAGATTTGATAACTAAATTTGCCACTGGTTCCGGGTTTGATTGGCAATATTTTGCCACCGGTTCCGGGTTTAGTGGCAATATTATAGGGACATTTATAATACAAAAGAAAATAGGGGGCTATTTATATATTTTGGGGGAGAATTTAATTATGAAAGGAGCAAATATGGCTAGAATACCTAAAAAGTATATAAATACGTCTTTTTTTCATATAATGGTTCAAGGAATAAGTAAAGAATGTATATTTAATTATAAAAAAGATGTAGAGAAATATTTAAGCATTCTAAAGAAAACAAAAGAAGAAGTAAAATTAGGGATTATTTCATATTGTATAATGAATAATCATGCACATTTACTAATTTATACAGAAGATACAAATGAACTAATAAAATATATGCACAAAAGTAATTTAAAATATGCAAAATATTATAATAATAAATACAGTAGAGTAGGATATGTATTTAGAGATAGATATAAAACCCAACCAATATTTTCCGAGAAACATCTATATACATGCATAGACTATATACATAATAATCCAGTAAAAGCAAAAATATGTAACAATGCATCAGAATATATATATTCAAGTTATAATAACAATATATTTAATGAACAAGTTAATATACCAAAAAACATAAGTACATATATTAAATTAAGAAAACAATATGACAAAACTGATGAAGAATTTACGTTTATGGAATATGAAAAAGAAAAAGATAACATATATATAAATGTAATTAAAGACTTTTTATTAAAGAATAACACAAATATTAATGAGATCAAGAAAGATAAAATATTATTATCAAAACTTGTTAAAAAGCTAAAAGAAGAATGCAAAGTATCATATAGAATGATGGAGAAAGAAATAGGAATTAGCAGAGAGACTTTAAGAAAATTAACATAGATTTTGCCACTGGTTCCGGGTTTAAATGGCAATAATCTAAATTTTATGCAAAGGTAGGTTATATTTTGAAAAATTTAAAAGAAAAGGTTATAAACACAATAAAACAATACAATTTATTAGAAAAAGGTGACAAAGTAGTATTAGGAGTATCTGGAGGGCCAGATTCTATGTGTATGTTAGATATATTAATGAAATTAAAAAATCAGTATATAAATAATAATATAGAAAAAAATTGCCAACGAAACCCGGAACCGGTGGCAAATTGCCAATCAAACCCGGAACCAGTGGCAAATTTTGAGATTATTGTTGCACATGTTAATCATATGATAAGAGAAGAAGCTAGTGAAGATGAAACCTATGTTAGAAATTATTGCGAAAAAAATAATATTGAATTTTACTCAAAAAGTATAGATGTTGAAAAAATTGCCAATAATAATAAAATAGGAACAGAAGAAGCTGGAAGACTTGTCAGATATGAATTTTTTAATGAAATTTTAAATAAAACTAATTCAAATAAGATTGCAATTGCACATAATAAAAATGATAAAATTGAAACTATTATTATGAATTTATTAAGAGGCAGTGGAACAAGAGGTTTGATAGGAATTGAGGCTAAAAGAGAAAGTTATATAAGACCTTTAATTAATTGTGAAAGAGATGAAATAGAGAAATATTGTAAAAGTAATAATTTAAATCCAAGAATTGATAAAACTAATTTTGAAAATATATATACAAGAAATAAAATAAGAAATGTAGTTATACCATATATAAAAGACGAATTTAATCCAAATATATTAAATACATTAAATAGATTATCTGAACTAATAACTGAAGAAGAAGAGTATATAAATACACAAGTTATGAAAGCCTATAAATTGATGGTTATAGATGAAAGAAATATTAATAATAAAGAAAATAATAATAATTGTTCAGTGATTTTAGATTTAAAAATATTTAATAAACAAGATAAAGTGATAAAATCAAAAATATTATTATATGCTATAACAAAAGTTTTAGGAAGCTCAGTAGGTATAGAAAAAATACATATAGAAGATATTATTAAACTATGTGAAAATAATATTGGAAATAAGTATTTAACTCCAAATAAAAATATAAAAGTTTTAGTAAAAAATCATAAAATTTATTTTTTAAAGCAATTATAAGCGTCCGTAGCGAAAATTGTAAAACATAGATGTTTGTAATAAAAACGTCATAAAAAAAGTATTGAAAAACGGGAATTTATGTGTTATAAAATCAATATAATTTGAACATGAGGAGGAATTATTTTGAAGAATGGAATAAAAACTTTAGCAATGTGGCTAATTATAGGAGTGATTTTTATTGTTGTATTATCTTCTATTTTAGAAAATAGTGATACAAAATTAAAATACTCTGATTTAATTGCAGACATTAATAGTGGGAAAGTTGATTCAATACAAATTGAGTCAGATGGGACATCAGCAATAGTGCAATTAAAAGATGAAAAAGTAAAAAAAGAAGTAAATATACCTAATATGGAAAGCTTTATGTCTTATACAGAAGAGTTTTTGAAAGACGGAGCTTTTACATTAGAAGAAAAATCTCAATCAATTTTTGTTACAATATTAAGTTTATTAACACCATTTGGTTTATTAATTATATTCTTTATTTTCTGGTTCTTTATGATGGGTGGTGCAAATAGTGGAAATCCAGGAAATAAAACACTATCATTTGGTAAAAGCAAAGCAAGGATGATGACACCAGTAGAAAAGAATAAAATTACATTTGAAGATGTTGCAGGTGTTGATGAAGAAAAAGAAGAATTACAAGAAATTGTAGAATTTTTAAAAAATCCAAAGAAATTTACAGATATGGGAGCAAGAATTCCAAAAGGTGTTTTATTAGTTGGGCAACCTGGTACAGGTAAAACATTACTTGCAAAAGCAGTAGCAGGAGAAGCTGGAGTACCATTTTTTATTATAAGTGGTTCAGATTTTGTAGAAATGTTTGTTGGTGTTGGTGCATCAAGAGTTAGAGATTTATTTGATCAAGCAAAGAAAAATGCACCATGTATAGTATTTATCGATGAAATTGATGCAGTTGGACGTCAAAGAGGTGCAGGACTTGGTGGAGGACATGATGAAAGAGAACAAACATTAAATCAGTTATTAGTAGAAATGGATGGATTTGCAGAAAATGAAGGTGTTATAGTATTAGCAGCAACAAACAGACCAGATGTATTAGATAAAGCACTTTTAAGAGCAGGTAGATTTGATAGACAAATTGTTGTAGGGGCACCAGATGTAAAAGCAAGAGAACAAATATTAGAAGTACATTCAAGAAAAAAACGTTTAGCAGAAGATGTAGATCTAAAAATTATTGCTAAAAATACTTCTGGGTTTGCAGGAGCAGATTTGGAAAATGTATTAAATGAAGCAGCTCTTTTAGCAGCAAGAAGAAATTTAAATGAAATTGGAATGAAAGAAATTGAAGATGCTATGGTAAAAGTTACTATGGGACCTGAAAAGAAAACAAGAGTAAGAAGTGATAAAGAAAATAAATTAGTAGCTTATCATGAAGCTGGTCATGCAGTAGTAAGTCATTATTTAGAAACACAAGATCCAGTTCATCAAATATCAATAGTTCCAAGAGGCATGGCAGGAGGATACACAATGTATCGTCCTACAGAGGATAAATCATTTATGTCTAAAACAGAAATGGAAGAAAATATAGTATCACTTTTAGGTGGTAGAGTTGCAGAAGCACTTATTTTAAACGATATTTCAACAGGTGCAAGTAATGATATTGAGAGAGCAACAGGTATAGCAAGAAGTATGGTTACAAAATATGGTATGAGTGATAGAATTGGAACTTTAATGTTAGGTTCTAATCAAGAACAAGTATTTTTAGGAAGAGATATAGCTCAAGGAAAAGAATATTCAGAAGAAACAGCAGCTATTATAGATGAAGAAACAAAGAAAATTGTTGATACAGGATATAATAGAGCAAAACAAATATTAAATGATCATATAGAAAAATTACATGCAGTTGCACAAATTCTTTTGGAAAAAGAGAAAATTGAATCAGAAGAATTTGAAGCAATATTTGGAGAAGAGTAGTTAATAAAAAATAGTCTAATTTGTTGAAGAAATTCAGCAGATTGGACTATTTTTTATA
>CANTHA010000012.1 GCA_947653375.1 uncultured Clostridium sp.
TAATTATATCAAAGGACTTTCTTTTTTTCTATTCCGAAACTATTTTACACTATTAGCAAATAATTAAGTTTGAAATTATTTGTCCTTTATGATATAATCGAAACACAAGAAAGTAATTATAAAAAGGAGATAAAACTATGGCAAGAGTATTAAAAAATAAAGAATTAGTAAATACAAGATTAGCAACTAATTATGGAGGGTGGATGTATTGTGATAAATGCAATGAAAATATAGGATATTTATGTTATTCAACTTATGATAAACTAGAACTAAAATATAGATGCAATTGTGGAAGTAAAGGCAGTGCATTATTGGATTTTGAAGATAGCAAGATAGGACAAAATAGCAATGAAGAATTAATTATTGTAAAAAATAGACTTTGTTGTCCTAAAGATAGTGAGCCACTAATTACAATATTAGACAAAAAAGTAGCTAATTATGAAATGAAAATTACTTGTAAATCTTGTGAAAACATTTATAAAAAAGTTAAATAGAAGTTATAATAAGTATGTAGATAATTAAATTAATAATCACTTAACTTTTATGGTATAATCTAATAAAAATAATAATTTGATGTGACAAAAAAGGACGACCCCTTTGTCACATTATTACTAGAAAGGAAAATTTTTTATGAAAATATTTTTTATGGGAACACCTGATTTTGCAAAAGATAGCTTAGAGGCTATTTATAATAATAATTATGAAATTGTAGGGGTAGTAACAAATCCAGATAGACCAAAGGGAAGAGGTATGAAGTTAGTACCTTCTCCGGTAAAAGAATTTGCATTAGAAAGAGGGATAGAAGTTTATCAGCCAGAAAAAGTAAAAAACAATATAGAATTTATTGAAAAGATTAAAAACTTAAAACCTGATGTTATATGTGTTGTAGCATATGGAAAAATATTACCAAAAGATATATTAGAAATTCCAAAATTAGGTTGTATTAATGTTCATGGTTCATTACTACCTAAATATAGAGGAGCAGCTCCTATACAATGGGCTGTTTTAAATGGAGACAAGACAACAGGTATTACCACTATGTATATGAATGAAGGAATGGACACAGGTGATATGATTCTTAAAGAGGAAGTAGAGATTGGAGAAAATGAAACAACAGGAGAATTGTGGAATAGACTTTCAAAAATTGGAGGAAAACTTTTAGTTGAAACTTTAGAACAAATTGGAAAGGGAATTGCACCAAGAGAAAAACAAAGTGACAGCTTTTCAATGGCTCCAATGCTAAAAAAGGAAATGGCAAAAATAGATTGGGAAAATAAATCAGCAATAGAGATTAAAAATTTAGTTAGAGGATTAAATCCAATTATGGGTGCTTATTCATTTTTAAATGGAAAAAAGATAAAATTTTGGAAAGTTGATTTGGCAACAGAAAATGAAATATTAGTAGATGGAATAGAAATTTTTAGAAATGGTACAGTGATTGTATCTGATCAAAAAGATGGATTATATATAAAAGCTAAAGAAGGAATAATTAAAGTATTAGAAATCCAAGGAGAAAATGCTAAAAAGATGCCAATAAGTGACTTTTTAAGAGGAAATAAAATTAATGAATTCGATGTGTTTGAATAATATATTATTTTTAACTTTAAAATTAGGTATAGTTATTTGAGGTGGTAAAATTGAATAATAGAATTAAAGAATTAAGAAAATCTTTGTTTATGTCTCAAAAAGAATTTTGTAAAAAAATCGGAATTACACATTCTTCATTAAGTTTAATGGAACTTAATAAATCTCCTATTTTAGAACGTACAATTATTTAAATTTGTTCACAATTTAATGTAAATGAAAATTGGCTACGCACAGGCAAAGGGGAAATGTTCAATATTTCTAATAAAAATTATCAAGAACTTTTTGAAATTTATGAACAATTACATAAGCCTTTTCAGAATTTTCTTAAAAGAACTGCTCAAAATTTACTTGATACTCAAAAGAATTTAGAAAAAATATAATAAATCAATAGCAAGTAGCAAAAAATTATTAAAAACAGTTGTAAAAAAACAAAAAGATTGATATACTTATATAAAATTATAAGTATATCTTTTTTGATATGCAAAAGGAGGAAAATATGAGTGAAGAAAATAAAGAAGAGCTAATTGAAATACAAGAAGAAAGTGAAAAAGATGAAGGAATAAAAATATCAAATGATGTTATAGCTGTTATAGCAGGAGTTGCAGTATCAGAAGTAAAAGGAGTATCTGGAATGGCAGGAGGATTTGCAGGAGGGATAACAGAAGTATTTAGTGGAAAGAAAAACTTAGCAAAAGGAATAAAAGTAGATGCAACTGACACAAATGCAAAAATAGATGTAAATATAATAGTTAAATATGGAACAAGAATACCAGATATAGCATTTGAAATACAAAATAAAGTAAAAAAAGCAGTAGAAGACATGACAGGATTAAAAGTAGAAGAAGTAAATGTTCATGTTCAAGGTGTAGACACAGACTCAGATAACGAAACACCTGAACAAGAAACAACTAATGAATAACAAATAATAAAATAATAAAAGGAGAAAAAAATAATGAAATTTTTAGAAAAAAGTACATTACTAATATATTCAACAATTATGTTAATAGTATCTATTTTACTATCTCTACTAGTATTTGGATGGCTTGATATGGAATTAATGGGAAATTTGTTAAAAGATATAATAACAGGAGATATGTCAGGAAAAATAATATTAGGAGTTAGTGTAGTATTTATACTACTTTCTATAAAAAGCATATTTTTCAGTTCCTCATCAAAAAAGGCAAATAATGAACTACAAGGAATCTTATTAGAAAATGAAAATGGAAAATTAATGATTTCTAAAGAAACCATAGAAAACCTAGTTAATTCTGTTGCACTAAATTTTCAAAGTGCAGAAGAAGTCGTAACTAGAGTAGAACTAGATAAAGAAAGTAATGTCAAAATATATGTCAATTTAGTAGTAAATTCTGAAGCAATAATAAAAGATTTATCAGCAAATCTTCAAGCTAAAATTAAAGAAAAAATAAAAATTGCAACAGATTTAGAAGTTAAAGAAGTAAATATAACAGTTAAAAAAGTTGCTCCTAAACAAGAAGAAGAGGAAGAATAGTTTTATAAATGCATGAAAGGAATGTAATAAAATGGAAGATTTTATGAATTTTTGGAATAAATATAAAGGTGCTATTATTGGTACTATCATAGCAATATTAATATTAATTACTAGATTACATGATTTAATATTAGCAATAGTTATATTGATTTTAGGAGCTTTTATTGGAAATTATGTACAGCTAAATAAAGATGACGTAAAAGAAAAGTTAAAAAAATTTATAGATAAAATGTAATTATTTTAGAAAGGAATAGCTATGAATCGATCAGCAGTTAGAGAACAAGCATTTAAATTAATATATAGTTTGCAAATACAAAAAAAAGAGCCTGTACAAGAACAAATTGATATATATTTAGAAAATAATAATATAGTTGAAGAGAAAGCTAGAAAATATATAGAAGACACAATTTTGGGAATAGAAAAAAATAATAATGATATTGTAAGTCAAATAGAAAAAAATTTAAAAACTGATTGGAAAATAGAAAGAATTTCTAAAATTGATTTATCAATATTAAAACTTGCTATTTATGAAATAAAATATACAGATATACCTTTTAAAGTAGTAATAAATGAAGCAGTTGAATTAGCAAAAAAATATGGTGAAGACTCATCAAAAAATTTTGTAAATGGTGTATTAGCAAGTATTGTAAAAGAATAAAAATGAAACGTTTCTCCATTTATATATTCAGAAACGTTTTTCATGTATGAAAAGGAAAGAAAAATATGAAATATGCAGATATGGCAATAACTGTTTCAGATTTAAATCAATATATAAAAAATAAAATAGCAGATGATGAATATTTAAATAATGTATTAGTAAAAGGTGAAATATCTAATTTTAAAAATCATTATACAGGTCATATGTATTTTACATTAAAAGATGAAAATTGTTTAATAAAATGTATAATGTTTAAGTCATATGCTCAAAAGTTAAATTTCATGCCAAAAGATGGAATGAAGGTAATGGCATTTGGCTCAGTTTCTGTTTTTGAAAGAGATGGTGTATATCAAATCTACGTAAAAGCTATGGAAGAAGATGGATTGGGAGATTTATATACAAAATATCAACAATTAAAACAAAAGTTAGAAAAAGAAGGATTTTTTGATGAAAATATAAAGAAGAAAATTCCTCTTATGCCAAAGGTTATAGGAGTTTTAACATCTCAAACAGGATCAGTTATAAGAGATATTATTAATGTATCAACAAGAAGAAATCCAAATGTTGTAATTCGTTTATTGCCAGTTCCAGTACAAGGAGAAGGAGCAAGTCAAAAAATAGCAGAAGGTATAAATTATATGAATGAAAATAATTTAGCAGATGTATTAATTTTAGCAAGAGGAGGAGGTTCGCTAGAAGACTTATGGCCTTTTAATGAAGAAATTGTTGCACATAGTATATATAATTCAAAAATTCCAATTATATCAGCAGTAGGGCATGAAACAGACTTTACAATTTCAGACTTTGTAGCAGATTTAAGAGCACCAACACCATCAGCTGCTGCAGAACTCGCAGTACCAGATGTATATGAACTAAAGCAAAAAATAAATACTTATCAAAATAGATTAAGAATGTCATTATTAAAAAAAGTACAATTAATGAAATTAAGATATGAAAAATGTTTATCTAGTAGTGTTTTTAAAGAACCAACAAGAAAAATACAAGAAGCATATATAAAAATAGATGGATATATAAAGCAATTAGAAAATTTGATGAAAACAAAACAAGAAAAAGAAAAAACAAAATATATAAAATTAATTGCAAAATTAGATGCATATAGTCCTTTAAAGACTTTACAAAGAGGGTACACAATAGCAGAAAAAAATGGAAATATCATAAAAAGTAAAAAAGAATTAAATAAAGACGATATTATAAATTTAAAATTATGTGATGGTGACATACAAGCTAAAATTTTGTAAATAATATAATGGGGTGAAAATATGAAGAAAAGTTTTGAAGAACAAATAAAAGAATTAGAAAATATTGTTGCAGATTTAGAAAAAGGAGAGTTAAGTTTAGATGAATCTGTAACAAAATTTGAAGAAGGAATAAAAATTTCAAAAGACTGTAATAAAATATTAGATGAAGCTGAAAAGAAAATTAGTATTTTAATAAAAAATGATGATGGCGAAACATCAGAAGAAGATTTTGATGTAAGTGTCTAAATTTATGCAAAGGGAGAGTTATAATAATGAAAAATGATTTCATAATGTTTATACAAAATAAATATATATATGTACCATTTTTATTATGGTTTGGAATACAACTTTTTAAATTGATATGGGATCTTGTAACAACTAAAAAGTTTAATTTTAAAAGAATAATGGGAGCAGGTGGAATGCCAAGTTCTCATTCTGCAGTAGTATCTGGATTAGCAACATTAGTTGGAAAATATGAAGGAGTAAGCAGTGCTAATTTTGCTATTGCGTTAATTATGGCTTTTGTAGTCATGTATGATGCATGTGGAGTAAGAAGAGCAGCAGGAAAACAAGCAGAATTATTAAATAAATTAATAGAAACACCTGGATTAACAGGAGTTCAAGTTTCAGAAAGATTAGTAGAAGTATTAGGTCATACTCCAGTACAAGTTTTTGTAGGTGCTTTAATTGGTATAGTAGTTGGTCTAATTGTTTAAGATGAAAAAAGAAGGAAGGTGTTATTATATGACAGATATAGAAATTGCAAGAAATACAGAATTAGAAAATATAGTAGATATTGCTAAAAAATTAGGATTAAATGAAAAAGATATAGAACAATATGGGAAATACAAAGCGAAAATATCTGATGATGTGTACAAAGAATTAGAAAATAAAAAAGAAAATGGAAAACTTATTTTAGTAACAGCAATTAGTCCTACACCATTAGGAGAGGGAAAGACAACAATGTCAATTGCAATAGCAGATGGATTAAGAAAAATAGGAAAAAACTCTATTTTAGCATTAAGAGAACCAGCATTAGGACCAGTTTTTGGAATAAAAGGTGGGGCAACAGGTGGAGGAAAAGTACAAATAGCACCAATGGAAGATATTAATCTTCATTTTACAGGAGATATTCATGCAATTACATCAGCAAACAATCTATTATCAAGTATGATAGACAATCATATTTATTTTGGAAATGAATTAGGTTTTGACAAAGTAGTTTGGAAAAGATGTGTAGATTTGAATGATAGGCAATTACGAGAGATTGAAACAGGCTTATCAGGAGAACAAAAAATAGTTCCAAGACATGATAAATTTGATATAACAGTTGCATCAGAAATTATGGCAATATTATGCTTATCTAAAGATTTAAAAGATTTAAAAGAAAAATTAGGGAATATTTTAATTGGATATAATAAAAAAGGACAAGCAATATATGCAAAACAATTAAATGCTCATGGTGCAATGACAGTACTTTTAAAAGATGCACTAAAGCCAAATTTAGTACAAACATTAGAACATACACCAGCAATAGTACATGGAGGACCATTTGCTAATATAGCACATGGATGTAATAGTATTATTGCAACAAAATTAGCATTAAAATTAGGAGATTATGTTATAACAGAAGCAGGATTTGGAGCAGATTTAGGTGCAGAAAAATTCTTAGATATAAAGTGTAGAAAAGCAAAATTACAACCAGATGCAGTTGTATTAGTTGCAACAATAAAAGCAATCAAATATCATGGAGGAATTGAAAAAGAAAAAATTCAAGAGGAAAGTATAGAAGGTTTAGAAAAAGGAATAGACAATTTATATCGTCATATAGAAAATATTAAAAACAAATTTGGATTAAATGTAATTGTTGCAATAAATAAATATATTCAAGATACAGATAAAGAGATTGAATTTTTAAGAAAAAAATTAGAAGAAAAAGATGTACAATTAAGTTTAGTAGAAGGTTGGGCAAAAGGAGGAGAAGGAGCAACAGATATAGCTGAGAAAATTGTAAATTTAGTAGATGAAAAAGAAAATTTCCAATATATGTATGAGCTAGAAGATACAATACAAGATAAAATAAAAAAAGTTGCAAATAAGATATATGGAGCACAGTCAGTTGAATATTCAGAAGAAGCTTTAAATGAAATTAATAATATTAAGAAATTAGGATATGCTAATTTACCAATATGTATCGCAAAAACACAATATTCTTTTTCAGATGATCCAAAGAATTTAGAATGTAAAGGAAATTATAATATTCATGTAAGAAATGTAGAACTTAAATCAGGGGCAGGTTTTATAGTTGTCCTAGCAGGAAAAATTATGACAATGCCCGGACTTCCAAGAGTACCTGCAGCAGAAAGTATAGATATTGATGAAAATGGAGAAATAGTAGGGATATTCTAATTATACTTTTTTGTGTAACTATTCAGAGGTAGCAATAATCTCTGAATAGATACAATTTTTTTAAGAAAATAAAACCAAACTCTTGTTTTTATTTCTGGAGTATAGTATAATAATTATGTTAAAAAAATTGCCAACGAAACCCGGAACCAGTGGCAAAAAATAATAGGGGGAGTTATGAACGATAAAATTATTATTAAAGGTGCAAAAGAACATAATTTAAAAAATATAGATTTAGAAATACCAAGAGATAAGCTTGTTGTTGTTACAGGGCTTTCAGGATCAGGAAAGTCTTCATTAGCATTTGACACTTTATATGCAGAAGGACAAAGAAGATATGTTGAAAGTTTATCTTCATATGCAAGACAGTTTTTAGGTTTAATGGAAAAGCCTGATGTTGAAAGTATAGATGGTTTATCACCAGCAATCTCAATTGACCAAAAAACTACATCAAAAAATCCTCGTTCAACAGTAGGAACTGTAACAGAAATATATGACTATATACGTTTATTATATGCTCGTATAGGAACACCATATTGTCCAAATTGTCATATTAAAATAGAAAAACAAACAATTGACCAAATTGTAGATAATATTATGAGTTTACCTGAAGGTACAAAAATACAAATACTAGCTCCAGTTGTAAGAGGACGTAAAGGAGAATTTGTAAAACAATTAGAAAATTACCAAAAAGAAGGATTTGTAAGAGCTAGAATTGATGGAGAAATTTATGAACTTGGTGAAGATGAAATAAAAATTGATAGAAAAAAGAAACATGAAATAGAACTTATTGTAGATAGACTAGTTGTAAAAAAAGATATAATTAGTAGATTAACTGAATCAGTAGAAATATCTTTAAAACATGCTGAAAATATGGTATTAATTGATATTATAGGAGATAAACCAAAATTATATAGTTGTAATTATGCATGTCCTCATTGTGGATTTAGTTTTCCAGAATTATCACCAAGAATGTTTTCATTTAATAATCCATTTGGTGCATGTGAACAATGTACAGGTATTGGATATTTAATGAAAATGGATGAAGATTTAATTATTCCAGATAAAAATAAAACATTATATGATGGAGTAAGAGCTTTTGGATCAAGTACAATGAAACGTGGAGACACAATGGCAAAAATGTATTTTGAAAGCATTGCTAAGTACTATGATGTTGAAATTAAGAATAAAAAAATAAAAGATTTACCACGTTGGTTTATGGAAAAAATACTATATGGAACAGGAAACGAAGAGATTAATTTCGAATATACATCATATGCAGGTACAAGAAAATTCACTGCACCATTTGAAGGAGTGCTTCCAACTTTAGATAGAAGATATAGAGAAACAAAATCACAAGGAATGCGTGATTTCTATGAAATGTATATGGCAGAATCTAATTGTCATGCATGTAATGGAGCAAGATTAAAACCAGAAATTTTAGCTATAAAAATCGGTGAAAAAAATATAAATGAATTAACTGAAATGTCAATAAGAGATATAAAAGAATTTATAAATAATTTAGATTTAAATAAAACACAAGCAATGATATCTGAAATGATTTTAAAAGAAATAGATCAAAGACTACAATTTTTAATAGATGTTGGATTAGAATATTTAACATTATCAAGAAGTGCAGGAACATTATCAGGAGGAGAAGCACAAAGAATACGTTTAGCAACACAAATAGGTTCAGGATTGACAGGAGTATTGTATATATTAGATGAACCAAGTATAGGGCTGCATCAAAGAGATAATGACAGATTATTAGATACATTAAAAAAATTAAGAGATTTAGGAAATACACTTTTAGTAGTTGAACATGATGAAGATACAATGTATGCAGCAGATCAAATTATAGATATAGGACCTGGAGCAGGAACACATGGTGGAAATATAATGGCTCAAGGAACTGCTGAAGAAGTTAAAAAAGTAAAAGATTCAATAACAGGACAATATTTAAGTGGTGCAAAGAAAATCTCTGTACCTAAAAAAAGAAGAAAGCATACTAAAACAAAAGTAATTGAAGTTCAAAATGCAACAGAAAATAATTTAAAGAATATAAGTGTTAAAATTCCTTTAGGAGTATTTAATTGTGTAACAGGAGTATCTGGTTCAGGAAAATCAACATTAGTAAATGAAGTTTTATATAAAACAGTTGCAAAAGAATTAAATGGATCAAATTTAAAACCAGGAAAATGTAAAGCAGTAAAAGGACTTCAAAATATTGATAAAATTATAAATATAGACCAATCTCCAATAGGAAGAACACCTAGATCTAACCCAGCAACATATACAGGAGTTTTTGATTTTATTCGTGATATTTTTGCATCTACAGAAGAAGCAAAATTAAGAGGATATTCTAAAGGAAGATTTAGTTTTAATGTAGCAGGGGGAAGATGTGAAAGCTGTAATGGAGACGGTGTTCATAAAATAGAAATGCACTTTTTACCAGATATTTATGTGCCATGTGAAGTATGTAAAGGAAAACGTTACAATAGAGAAACATTAGAAGTAAAATATAAAGGAAAAACAATTGCAGATGTATTAAATATGACAGTAGAAGAAGCACTTGAATTTTTTGATAAAATACCAAAAATAAAAAATAAAATAAAGACTTTATATGATGTAGGTTTAGGATATATAAAATTAGGACAACCATCTACAACCTTATCAGGAGGAGAAGCACAAAGGGTAAAATTAGCTACTGAATTATCTAAAAAAGCAACAGGAAAAACATTATATATTTTAGATGAACCAACAACAGGACTTCATATTGCAGATGTTCATAGATTAGTTGACATTTTGCAAAGATTAGTAGACACAGGAAATACTATTATTGTAATTGAGCATAATTTAGATTTAATAAAAACTTGTGATCATATTATTGATTTAGGACCAGAAGGTGGAGATAATGGTGGAGAAGTTGTTGCAATTGGTACACCTGAACAAGTTGCTAAAAATGAAAAAAGTTATACAGGAAAATTTATAAAAAAATATTTAGAAAATTAAATAATTATAATAACTATTTTAAAGTTAATAATAATTAATATAAATGAATAAAAATATAAAAAAATCTCACAATATAATTAGAAAGTGAGGTTTTTATATTGGATAATAAATTTGATAAAATTAACGGAGAAAATGTAAAGGAAACATTTAATTTTAGAACAGACTTAGCATCAGAAAGAAGAGAGTTATATAGAAAAGCAAATAGTATAGAAAATGAAATAAATGGCATTGAAAGTGAAAAACAAGAAATTAATGAAAATATAGCTGTAGAAAGAGTAAAAATAACAAATGAAGAAGGACAAAAAGCTATACGGTAAGCCAATAGGAAACTATATAACAATTGATATAAAAAATTTAAAATTAGCAAGAGAAGAAGAAATACAAAAAGCATCAGAAGTATTAACAGAAGAATTAAAAAAAATATTAGAGAAACATGTACAACCTCAAGATGAAATTATTGTATTAGGTTTAGGAAATATTTATGTAACACCTGATGCACTAGGTCCAAAAGTAATTAATGAAATAGATGTAACAAGACATTTAATAAATTATTTACCTGAATATGTGGAAGAAGGAACAAGAAGTGTAAGTGCGATAGCACCAGGTGTACTTGGAACGACAGGAATAGAAACAGTTGAAATACTAAAAGGAATTGTTGAAAACACAAAACCAAAATTAGTTATTGTTATAGATGCTTTGGCATCAAGAAGTATAGCAAGAATAAGTAGTACAGTTCAAATATCAGATACAGGAATAATACCAGGTGGAGGAGTTGGAAATGCACGTTCAGAAATTAGTAAAAACACTTTAGGAATACCAGTAATAGCAATTGGAATACCAACAGTTGTAGAAACAGCAGTGTTAGTAAATGATAGTTTAAATTTATTTATTGAAAAACTTCAAGAAGAAGCTAAATCAAATGATTATTTAAATAAATTAAAAGATGAAGATAACTATGAGGAAATAAAACAAGCATTAATACCTAAAGATTATAATTTAATAGTAACACCTAAAGAAATTGATGATTTAATAGAAAACATGAAAGATATAGTGGCAAGAGGAATAAATTTTGCAGTATAACATAACTATAAGTTAATAATTTAACAATAAGTCGCTCAGGATATATTTATAACATATCTTGAGCGACATCAAATTTTAGGATAAGAAGTTTTATTGTATATGTGACATATATTACAATCTGTACATAAATGAATTCGTTTCTCAAATATTAATTGTAAAGTATTAATAAATTCATCCATATAATTATCAATTAAATGAATATAAATATCCTTAGGAGTTAGAGTTAGTAATGTATTTAAAGTATAGTCATTAGTAGAAAAACTAATATCACTAAGATATTTTGAATTTAAATATTCATTTTTCGTAGGTATTATATTTTTATTTTCATCTAATAAAATAGAATCTGTGTTAGAATATATAATATGAATTTCTGATATATTAGTAGGTTGAGAATTTATATATACATTTAATAAAGAGATAAATTCTTGATATTCTTTTTCTATAATAAAATTATTTACAGCTTCATTAACTAAATCATCTATAATTTCCATATATTTTTTGATTCTAAAATTAATAAATCCATCTAAAACTATAGATTTATTTGAAGAAATAAAATCAAAAAAACTATTATATAGAGAATTAAATTTTTTATCAAAAATCAAATTAAAATCTTCTATTAGTAAATCAAAATATAGAGTTACAATATTATCTCTTTCAATGGAGCTAAAATAAAAATAATTTTGATTTAAGATTCTTTTTACTATATTTTCTTCTAATACATCAATAACAAAAAGAGAAAGGGTTGAAGAAATTTTGCAAAGGAAATCAAAATCTTTTTTGCCAGTATAGTGAATAATGATATTTTTATAGTGTTTAAACTCATTACAAGAAAAACAAATATTTTCTAAATCAATTGAATTTAATTCATCTAATAGATACTCTAAATGATCAGAATTATTAGTTTTTATGCATAAAGACTTCATTGTTAAAAATCCCCTTTCTAATAAAAATAGTATCTACTAAATTTCTAAAAGTTATACACTATAGTATGCTAATTAATGAAAATTTGATAATAAGTTTAAAATGAATAATATAAATTATTAGATAAAAAAATTTCCAATGTATTGGAAATTTTTTTATTATATATTTTTAAAAATAAATCATGTAATCAATATTAGGAAAAATACAATCTTTTTTAGAAATATCTTTTAAAAATTCTTCATCAATATTATTTTCTTTTATTTGATAGTAAAGTTTTGTAAATCTTCCAATATGATCCTTAATTCTCTTTTTTGCATAATCTACCATTGTTCCATTTGTAATTATAAATAACCAGTCACTACTTTGGGCAAGAAGGAGTTCTCTTGCACATTGATTTAAGGCTCTTTTTAGTAATCCTTTTGAATTAGGAAATAAAGAAGCTAATTCACACATTCTATCTCCTGCAACATGTAAATGTCTATGTACATAGTCATTTGTTTGGTTAAGCCATACTCCACTATATCCATTAGCACCCCAACTAGAACGACATGGAGAAGAAATTTGCATATTTGGATATTTATCAATATATTCAGAAGGTGTAATTAGTTCAAAATTGCAGTCATCATAATAGATTTTTTTAAATAAAGTATACAACCAGTAAGGACCTTCATACCACCAATGACCATATAATTCAGCATCATATGGACATAGAATAATAGGGGGAGTATCCATATATTGTGATAAGTTTTTAATTTGAGATACACGACTATCGAAAAAGTGACCAGCTTGTTTTTCAGCAGAATCATTTGCCCATTGAATATTATAATAATCCTTAAAATCGGTATCACCAGTTATTCTGTAATATTTTATTCCAGTATGAACTCTAACACCATTATGAGCAATATAAGGTTTAATATATTCATAGTCAGCTTCATAACCAATATCACGATAAAATTCTCTATAATTATAATCACCTGGATAGCCATTTATAGAACTCCAAACTTGTCTTGAAGATTCTATATCACGACCAAATGCAATAACACCTTCTGGAGAAACAATAGGAGCAAAAGTTCCATATATAGGTGTGGGATCTGCATATAAAATACCATGAGTTTCAGTTATTATATAATCAATTCCAAACTCTTTTAAGTATTTATCAGACTCTGGAACATAACCACATTCAGGAAGCCAAATTCCACGAGGTTTTTTACCAAAATATTTTTCATAAGTTTCTACACCTATTGCAATTTGAGCTTTAACCGTTTTTTCATTTAAATATAAAATAGGAAAATAGCCATGTGTTGCTCCACATGTGATTATTTCTAAAACTCCAATATCTTGGAAATGTTTGAAAGCATCAATTAAATTACAATTATAAATATCTTTAAAAATATGTAAATCATTAGAATAACGTTCAAAATAATAATGAGAAAGTTTATTCAATCTTTCATCATTAGAAGTTCTAGTAATTTCCTTTTTAGATAATTCAATCATTTTTTTAAGATATTTTATATATTTTCTCTGCAATAATTTATTATCAAGCATAGAAAGTAGAGGAGGGGTCATAGACATAGTAATTCTAAAATTAACACCTTCATCAACTAACTTTTGAAAATTTATTAATAATGGTATATAAGTTTCTGATATAGCCTCATACAACCAAGACTCCTCTAAATAATTATCACTTTCAGGGTGATGAATAAAAGGAAGGTGAGCGTGAAGTATAAAACTAACGTAACCATTTTTATTTTGCATAATTTTTCTCTCCTTTTGTGAAATGAAATATCAAGTGAAACGTCTGGGACAGGTCTCAAACGTTTCACTTGATATTTCATGATGATGGATTTGATAATTCATCATTTTGATAAATATCTTTATATAAATCATAAATATCATATATTTTTCCTAAATTTTTAATAAATGAAATTGATTTTCCTGTTTCAATTCCTGTTTTTACATTTCTAAAATATACCATTTTTTGCTGTTGATTTAGTAATATATGATCATTTGGTGATTCTATTGTATTTGAATCTGAAATAAAATAATAATTCTCTAAAGGTTTTATTTCAGAGCTTTGTTCATAAGTGCATTTATTATTTATAGGTTTTCTTCCTAATTCAATTTTATAATCACATTTGCTATCTTGCACATGCAAATACCAGCTATTTGCAAAATCATTTATTTCAACCTCAAAACTATAACCTAAACTATTATTGTGAATAATTAGTATAGGTTTGGTTATTTCAAAAAAGTTTTCTCCATATTCTCTTTTGAAATTTTCTCTGTCAAAATCTGATATATCCCAGTAAACAAATAATGTATTAGGAGTTTGAGCTAGAACTTTTACAGTTGTCTCATTATAACGATATGGTAAATCGTAGTACTCTACAGTGTCAAATTTTTTAGCAGAAACTTCTTTTGATTTAGTATTTTTAGTATTTTTAATATTTTTAGTATTTTTTGTTTTTTTACTAGTGTTACTAGGTTTAGTTGATTTTGTTGACTTATTTGTTGTTGTTTTCTTTTGAGATGTTATTTTTTTGGAATTAACTTCTTGTTTTTTCTTTTTTTCTATAAAAGTATTATCTTTTTCTTCTAATTCTTTTTGATCTTTTGTTTTTCTTGGCATTATTTTCCTCCTATGTAATCTCTTTTAATCTTTTTATATCTTATAATAAAAGAATTATAATTTCAAGTAAAAAAGACAAGTTTTTAAACATTTTACAAAAAAGACTTTTAAAAACAAATAAAATGTTATACAATAAGGAAAATGATAAAAAAATAGGAGAAGAAAATGAATAAAAAATGGCAAATATATGATTTAGATGAAGAAAAAATACTGAGTTTACAAAATAAATATGGTCTTAATAAATTATTAGCAACAATATTAGTAAATAGAAATATAACAAAACAAGAAGAAATAGAACTATTTTTAAATCCAAAAAGAAGTGATTTTTATGATCCATTTTTAATAAAAGACATGGAAATTGCTGTAGAAAGAATATTAAAAGCAGTTAAACAAAATGAAAACATAACTATATATGGAGATTATGATGTTGATGGAATTACAAGTATAACTGTTTTAAAAAGTTTCTTAAAAGACATAGGAATAGAAGTATCAACTTATATTCCAAATAGGTTAGAAGAAGGATATGGATTAAACAAAGAAGCTGTAAAAAAAATTTATGAAGATGGATGTAAATTAATGATAACAGTTGATTGCGGCATTTCTTCCATAGAAGAAATAAAATATGCAAACTCATTAGGAATGGAAACAATAATAACAGATCATCATGAACCAGCAGAAGAGTTGCCAAAAGCATTAGCAGTTATTGATAATAAAAGAAAAGACAGTAAATATCCTTTTAGAGAATTAGCAGGTGTTGGAGTAGTATTTAAATTGATACAAGCAATAGGTATAAAATTAAAATTAAAGGAAGAATCATATTTAAAATATTTAGATATAGTTTGTATAGGTACAATTTCTGATATAGTTCCACTAATAGATGAAAATAGAGTTATAGCAAAATTAGGATTAATGTTAGTTCAACAAACAAAAAATATTGGATTAAAATCAATAATAAATACATCTGGTTATAAAAAAGTAGACTCAAATACAATATCTTTTGGTGTAGCACCAAGAATTAATGCTTGTGGTAGAATGGGAAAAGCAGAAGAAGCTTTGAAATTATTGTTATCTGAAAATATAATACAAGTAAATAATTTAACGCAAAAATTAAATGAATACAATAAAACTCGACAAGAAAAAGAAAGAGAAATATTTGAAAATGTATTACAACAAATAAAGAAAGATAAATTAGATAGTAAAAAAGCAATAATTGTAAGTGGAGAAAACTGGCATCATGGAGTTATAGGAATAGTATCTTCAAAAATTACAGAAATGTATTTCAAACCAAGTATATTACTTAGTTTTGAAGAAAATGGTATAGGAAAGGGTTCAGGTAGAAGTATCCAAGGATTTGATTTACATGAAGCATTAACAAATTGTGGACAAACTATAAAAAAATTTGGCGGTCATAGTATGGCAATAGGAATAACTCTCGAAAAAGATAAATTTCAAGAATTTAAAGATAAATTTGAAAAAATAGCAACAGACGAACATATTGATGAAATAGTGCCAATAATTAATATAGATGCCAAAATTAATTTAAATGAAGTAAATAAAGAAATGGTAGAAAGTTTAAAACAATTAGAACCATTTGGAGAAGCAAATAAAATGCCAATATTTTTATTTAAAAATCTAAAAATAGATTCTATCAGGGCATTATCAGAAGGTAAACACTTAAAATTAACATTAAAAGATAACAATAATATTATAAATGCAATAGGATTTAATATAGGATATTTAGCAAATGAATATAGAATTGGGGATAAAATAGATGTAGTTGGTGTTTTAGAAATTAATACATTTAATGGGATGGATAATTTACAAATAAATATTAAAGATATTATGAAGTCAATATAAAAACTGCCTATAATAATAGACAGTTTTAGAAACAATAGCTGTTTTAAGGTAAGTCATCATAATCATTTCTGAAACATATGAAAAACAAAAAAGCTAAAACAGCACAAAAGATAACCTCTAACACTTCTGAAATTTTAAAATTTAATTTTTTCCGCATTATGAGATATCCTCCTTTCTATAAAAGAAATTGTTTAAGTATATTATAATATAATATAAAGTGAAATGCAAATTATAAAATTAAGGAGAAGTTAATATGAAAGAAAATAAGAGAGATATAACAATACAAGATGTAATAGAAAGAAGAAGAGAACATTCTAAAAAAGTAGATACAAAGTTAATATTAAAAGCGTATAACTATTCTGTAAAATATCATGGAGAACAGCGTAGACGTTCAGGAGAGCCATATATAATACATCCACTTAGTGTTGCATATGTTTTAGCAGATATAGGATTAGATGATAACACTATTTGTGCAGCATTATTGCATGATATTGTAGAAGATACAGAAGTTACAGATGCAGATTTAAGAAAAGATTTTAGTGACGAAATTGCAGAAATGGTAGCAGGAGTGACTAAATTAAGTGATATACAACATTATTCTTTAGAAGAACAACAAGCAGAAGATTATAGAAAAATGTTTCTTGCAATGGGAAAAGATATAAGAGTAATATTAATAAAATTAGCAGATAGACTTCATAATATGAGAACTTTAAGATATTTAAGAAGAGAAAGACAGATAGCAAATGCAAAAGAAACAATGGAATTATATGCACCACTTGCAAATAGATTAGGTTTATATTCTATAAAATGGGAATTAGAAGATTTATCATTTAAATATTTATATCCAGAAGAATATCATGAGTTAGTAGAAGGAATAAATAAAAAAAGAGATGAAAGATTACAATTTATTGAAAAGATAATGGAAGATATTCGTTTAGAATTAAGAAAACAAAACATAGATGCAGAAGTTACAGGAAGAGCAAAACACTTATATAGTATATATAGAAAAATGAAAAGAGATAATAAAACATTAGACCAAATATATGATTTATTTGCTCTTAGAATATTAGTTAATTCAGTAAAAGATTGTTATGCAGCATTAGGTGTTGTACATGAATTATATAGTCCTATGCCAGGAAGATTTAAAGACTATATTGCTGTGCCAAAACCAAATATGTACCAATCAATACATACAACACTTTTAGGAGAAAAAGGAACACCATTTGAAGTACAAATACGTACATGGGATATGCATAAAGTAGCAGAATATGGTATTGCAGCACATTGGGCATATAAAGAAGCAAGTTATTTTGGAAAGAAAAAATCTGTAAAAGTTGAACAAGATAAATTAGCATGGTTAAGAGAGTCATTAGAATGGCAAAAAGACATGCAAGATCCACAAGAATTTTTAGAGACATTAAAAACAGAATTATTTGATGAAGAAGTTTATGTATTTACTCCAAAGGGAGCTATAAAAGTACTTCCAAGAGGAGCTACAGCAATAGATTTTGCTTATAGTATACATGAAGAAATTGGTCATCATATGACAGGTTGTAAAATAAATAGTAAAATGATGCCAATTATAACTAATTTAAAAACAGGAGATATTGTAGAAATAATAACATCAGATAAATCAAAAGGACCTAGCAGAGATTGGCTTAAATTAGTAAAAAGTTCAAAAGCTAAAAACAAAATAAAGAGTTGGTTCAAAAAGGCTCAAAAAGAAGAAAATATAGAAAAAGGAAAAGAATTAATAGAAAAAGAGTTAAAAAGAATTGGAATATCATATTCAGATTTATTTAAAACACAATATATAGATTCAATGTTACAAAAATTTAAATATAAGAACTTAGATGAAATGTATGCTGCTGTTGGATTTAGTGCAAATTCGCCAGTAAAAATAATTTCTAAAATGCTACAAGATTATAGAAAAGAAAACGAAGAAATTAATGTAGAAGAAAAAATTGAACAATTAATTAATGAAAAAAATAAAAATACAAAACCTTCAAGTTCAGGAATTATAGTAAAAGGTATAGATAATTGTTTAGTAAAATTATCTAAATGTTGTAATCCACTACCAGGAGATGAAATTATAGGATATATAACAAAAGGAAGAGGAGTATCAGTACATAGAAAAGACTGTGTAAATGTAAAAGATTTAGTTTCTCAAGAAGATAGATTAATTGATGTTGAATGGTACAAAGAAAATGCAGTTTCATATCAAGCAGATATTGAAGTTTATTCAAATGATAGAGGTGGATTATTAGTTGATATTCTAAAAGAAATTGGAACAACAAAAGCAAAAATACTAGGAGTAAGTACAAAGACTACAAAAGAGACAATTGCTATAATAGAAATAACTGTAGAAGTTGAAAATTTAGAAGAATTGAACAAAGTACAAAAGTCAATAAGAAAAGTTGATAGTGTATATGAGGTAAAAAGAAAAAAATAGAAGAGGGATAAAGATGATTTTAAAAGAACTAAAGATTAATACATGGATAGGAGATCCTACTAATTGCTATA
>CANTHA010000013.1 GCA_947653375.1 uncultured Clostridium sp.
TATAATTCAATACAATATAAGGTTGTAAATTATTATGTGCTTGTCCTCCACCAGTAGAAGAAGTTGTTAATCCAGTTCCTTCTAATGCTCTATTATTTGGATAACTTCCAGCACCAAATGTATTATTATCTACTCCTATTTTATGATTATGATTTGGCATTTCATTTATTGTTAATGTATGTTCCTTTTCTCCACCTCTTTTACCTAATACATCAAAGTCATAATCATTATCATCTATCCCTACAGGAACTCTACCCTTTAAATTTGGTAAATTAAATGTCGTCTCTCCATCTCCCTCTCCATAAGTAGTTCCTATTATACTAAATAAATTAGAATATTCTTCTCTATTTATCTCTTGTCCATTACACAATAACCATTTTGAAGGAATAGTATTTGAAGCATACATAAATATAGCACCAATTAGCATACTATCACCTTCATTATCTATCCACTCAACATCATTATCATTATCACTTGCTTTTGCTAATACCTGTCCAGTAGTTCCACCAGTTGGTAATGATGATTTCTCATTTATTGCTTGTTCTACATTTTCTTGTAGTTTATTTAAATTTGTATCATTTAGGTATGGTTCTTGTCCATTTTTAAATATTATCTTGTCCATTTTTTACCTCCTCTTCGAGTTTTTCTATTCTTTTAATTAAATCTTGTATTATTATATTTTTTTCTTTATCCCTTTCTTGTAATTGTTCTATTATCTCTTCTTGTTCTTGAATTGCTTTTGTTGCTGTTGCTATAATAGGTAATTCATTTATGTAATATCTTTCTTCTAAATTCTCTGTTTTTTCTCTTTTCATAACAAAGTTTCTATCTATTTTCTCTATTTCTTGTGCTATATAACCAATATCATAATGGACTCCATCTTTCTTTGTTTCAAATTGTCTATGTCTGATTTGTTTTATAATATTCAATGCTCCTGTATCACTATCTTTTATATTTTTCTTTACTCTTCTATCTGATGAAATATTATCTGAATATACACTTCCATAACTTACAATTAGATCACCATATACTGTACAACCCCTCCAATCAGAATTACTATTAAATCCTATTGTTGCTCCACCGTATAAATCTGTATATCCCCAAATAGATGCATTAATACTTTGAAAAGTTCCATCATCTGCAAGTAAACAAAATTTATCTTCATTTCCAATTTTAAAACTATTGCTTCCCGCTTGATTTTTATAAAACTTTATCTTATCTAATATTTTTATATTAGCATAACCAAAAGCATTATCAGGACTAATACTTAATAAATTCTTACTATTATTTATATCAAAAAAATATATTCCAGTTTCTTCTGTAGGATCTCCATGTACTAAAATACCACCTGTTTTTATGCCAGTTCCAAATCCATTTAATACTAGATTACATGAACTTAACTCTAATTCACCATAGGCAGTGTCACTATTTTTATCTCCCATAGCAAAATTTCTTATACTTAATATTGGATAAAATTGTCCATCACTTTTAGTCTTTATCCCCCAAGCCATACCATTTTCTATTTGTTTTCCATATTCACCTTCTACTGAAAAACTTATAAATTGCTCATCATCTATATTTTGTATACCCATTTCTCCAAAAACCTGCTGTCCATCTTTGAAAAAATGCTGTCCATTTTTATCTAATGACATTATTATTTTTTTATCTTTATCTAATATAGCAAAACTAGCATTATTATTAAGTATCATTAATTGTATAAATTCTGATATTTGATTCCATGCATATTTTATTGAATCTGGACTTTGTTCAATTAAAGTTCCAAATTCTTCTTCTCCAACTTTTTTATTAACTTCTAGCATTATTGAATTATTTGTTTGTTCAATTGATGTATTTAGTTCTAGTTTTGTAGCAAAAGTATCTAAATAATCATTTTTTATTAAATATTGTGCATAATATTCGAGATTATAATATTCTTTTATATATATATAAGTGTCTCCTTCAAAAGTTGTTAATTTAAATTCTCCATAATCTTCTATAACTTCATTTTCTAATATATATAAATTTAAGTCTGTATTAACTCCTATTCTTCTTATAACTGTAATTTTATTGTCTTTTATATCTAATTCATCATATATACCTAAATAATCTCTTAGTGGTTCTTTCATTACTATTTCTTTTATTATAGCTTCACTAGATATTTTTCCTCTATTTTGTTTATCACAAACAATATTAAATCTTTGACCTAAAGGAACTAATGTGTTACTTGGAACTAATGTATTACTTGGTGTTAAATAAATGAAATTATCAGTACTCCCTTTTATTTTAAAATCTAGTACAAATCCTAATCCTTTTGCTGTATCTTTTAAGTGTATTTCATGTTTTGTTGTTATCTCTCTAGTGAAATCTGTCATATTAGATACTTTTTGATTAATACTATCTACATCTTGTTCAACTTTTGATATTTTTTCGTCATATTTTCCTGTTTCTTGAACTAATTGTGTTATTGTTCCTTCTACTTGATTTATTTTACTTTGTACTCTTCTTATTTTTGTCTTGTCTGATACTGTTGTTCTAGTAGTTTCTTCTTTTTGTTTTGATTGAATTTTACTAGTTATAGAAATTTTAAATTTTCCTACATATTCCATATCTCCTTGATAAATTACTTTTTTATTATCTATTGTAATTAAATCTCCAACATCTAAAGCTGGATCTATAATTGTAGTTCCTTCAAAACTATAACAATTAAAATTTTCTAATTGATTGTATATATTTTCCACTTGTTCGCTATCTACAATATACATATTATTAGAGTCAATCCATACAGTATTATCTGTTTCGTCTCCAAACTTAAAATCTTGTATACCATCTTCATAAGCTATACGACTAACATTAAATTGCTCTCCCCATGTATAGTCCTGAAATAATTCAATATTCACATTTGCTATATCTTGACCAATTGTTTTTATATATAACTTTCCATCTCTTCCTATACATGCAAATCCTCCTGCTTGTTCTGCAATATAACTTATATATTCTCTTGCAGATACTGTGTTATCATATACTGCTACTTGTTTATTAGAGTTCAAAAAAGAAGTAGAACCGTAATTCTACTCCTGATTTTAAACATATGTCTGTTAAAATCTCAATCATTGTAGCTGGATAATCTAAATTGCTTCCATCATAATTAAATTCAAACTTAACTATATAATCAATTGCTTTAATTGTTACTGTGTCATCGTCATTTTTTTCTATTTCATCTAATATAAAATAACCAATTGGTACTACTTCTTCATTAATACCAGTCTCTATATAGAAATTATTATATATATTAGGTAAAGAGTCTTTATAAATTTTCATTTCAATTGTTTTTGCTGTTACACTTCCTAGTTTAAATTCATCATTAGAGAATAATGTATGTGAAACTTTAAAATCAAGTATATGGTCTGGATTTACCTTTTCATCTTCTATATAAATATTGAGTAGATGTATTGTACTATCTGCATACACTAATTCTTTGTAATTATTGCTTGTTTGATACATATTATCCTCCTTTTTGACTTGCTACTAATGATTTTTGCATAAGACTAAAAGACACTTTCCATTTTGATTTTGAAGTATCTTCGTCATCTCCTGTTAAATGCATTTCACTTGTTCTTTTTGATACTCTAAAAGGTGCTGTTATCATTCCACCTTTTACACTAGGGCATTTAACTGTTACCATCATTGGATTTTGATATGTTGCCTGTAACAGTTCTTCCGCTTCTGCTTCTGTGCAATAATCCCAAGACATTTCTAATTTTAACATTCCCTGTGCTATTACATTATCTATTAATGCCCCTGTTACTTTGCTTGTGTAACTATCATTATCTAAGTCTTCTATATTATCTTTATATGTAGATGGTGTTTTCATTATTTTTTCATTTAATTTCCATAGCATATTTTTACCCTCCTTATGTACAAAATATAGAAATTTTGTACTTTTCTTAAAAATATATCTTTGAGCATTTACATTTTTTTACAAAGTTATCCACAAATCTGTCGTTTTTTGTATTGACATGAAAAAATTTTTTTGATATATTATGAACTAGTTGTTTAGCCCTTTCAAGTTGGGTGCATAGATTAGTAGTTTAATTACTATTTCTAGCAGTTCAACTATTAATCCGTGCACCTAACTTTCGCAAGATGGTTCGGTGCAACTACAGAAGAAAGGGGGATATCCCTATGCAGAAATACATAGGAATTGGTTTTGTAATTCTTTGTTTTGCTGTGCTGGCAGGTATAGTTGGTATTTTAGGATATCAATTTCATTTAAGCAAAGAAAAAGTTGATATAAGCCCAGCAAATGCTAATATCAACAATTCCAATAAAACAACTATTGAGTGAGGTGAAAACCTTACTCATTTTTTTATATTTATAATATATATATTATATTTTGTCAAGAAATATTACAAAATTGTAATATTTCTTTTTACCCATATCAATATTATAACATATTTTTTTATCGATTTCAATATTTACGCATAACTTACTTTTATTTGTGCTTTTCCTGTTTGTCTTGTTTTTTCATTAATTCCATCTATTAGTTCATCTACTAGATTCTTACCACCAACAGAAATTTGTACTCTTATTGGTTTATCATTACTGTTGCTATTAAAATCACTATCAGACAATGCTTTTCTCATGGTATCATACATAATATTCTGTGGTGTTATAATTTCTGGGTTTGTACTTGCTCCTGAATATTCTCCTGCTATTACTGCAGTTGCTTCTGTTAAAACTCCACCTTTTGCTAATCTTGGTAAAGAAATCAACCCTATTTGTAAATTAATTGGTGACAATCCTATTAAAGAACCTACTGCATTTGCTACACTACTTATTCCTTTAAGTACAAAGTTAATACCTTTTATTACGCCATTTACAAATCCTTCAATTCCTCCTAATATAGCATTTATAACTCCTTTAATACAACTCCATATACCATTCCATATATTTCTTACAACATTTGATATTGTGTTCCATATACTACTCCAAATATTACTAATTGCATTCATAACAGATTTTATAACATTCCATATTGCACTCATAATAGGAGATATAACATTCCATATTGCTTGAAATATTTTAGATACTAATTCAAAAATCCATCCAAATATTTGTGAAAATATATTCCATACTGAACCCAGTATAGTTGAAATTATATTCCATATTGCTTGAAATATTGTCGATATTACCTGCCATACTGCATTTATTATAGGTGATACAATATTCCAAATTGCCTCAAATACTGTTTTAATCAAATTCCAAATAAATCCTAATATTGTTGATACTAGTTCCCATATTGCATTGAATATTGGGGATATAAAATCCCATAATTGTTGTATAAATTGTATTATTGCATTTACAACGGTTGAAATAACTTCACATATTTCATTCCAATGTTGAATACAAAGAACAATTATAGCAATTACAGCAGTAATAGCTATAATTATCCATGTAATAGGTGAAGCCATAAGAAGTGCATTTAATATTCCCTGAACAATGCTCCATGCTGTTAATGCTGTAACAACAACGCCTATAGCAATTGCTATAGCTTCTATTATTGAAGCTGTATTTTCTCCAAATAATCCTGTTAATATTCCATCAACGGCACCAATAGCATTTTTAATTGTTTCTTTAATTGCTTCCCATATACCTACCCAATCAATATTTTGTATAAATATCTTCACACTTTCTCCTATTGCTGTCCAATCTACTGTTGATAAAAATGAACTTATAGAATTAAAAATTCCAATTATTCCATTTCCTAAAGTTTGACCTGCTATTGCCCAATCTATATTACTAAAAAAACCATTTATGCTATTTCCAATTGCTGTTCCAAATTGTTTCCAATCAAAGGTTGTAATAAAACTATATCCAAAATATATAATTGTATTTAATCCTTGTGCAAATGTATTTCCTACTTGATTCCAATCAGTTGTTGCAATAAATCCATTTAAAAAATTAGCAATATTATTTCCTATTTCTTTTGCTGTATTTTGAATTTGTTCCCATGGGATACTATTCATAGCTTCATTTAACTTTTTTCCTATTGTCTCTCCTACTTCATACCAATTTCCATTTTTTATTGCATCTATAATAGAATTGCTTACATCAATATTTGAAAAATCAAAACTTGGTGTAACAGTACCACCGCTTCCATTTCCATTATCTATACTTTTATCATTTTGAATGTTGTTTATTTCATCATGAATACCAGCTAATTGTTTAGTTTCATCTTTTGCTTTTTTAGCACTTCCTGCCATAGAAGAATATGATTTCGCACTTGCGTTAGCAAATATATTTACTTTAAATAATGCATATACCACAGATTGAATTGCTTTCATTAACTGATATACTAAATTTATTACCCATTGAATTACCGGTGCAAAAGCACTTCCCATAGCATATTTCATATATTCAATATTAGTACTTAGTTGTTTTGCTCCTGCATTTTGACTACTTAGCCAACTACTTGCACAACTACTTAATATAGAATATATACCTCTTAATGAAAATAAAGCTCCTGCATATTTAAAAATATGTCCTATTCCCTGCTTCAATCCTTTCCCCATTCCTTTTATGTTGTTAGTTATATTTTGTGTTATTTTAGGAATTTCGTTAAAGGTATTTTTTAAACTCGACATACTTGGTTTTGATTGATCTATTTTTTGTTTAAATGTACTAAAAAAACTACTCAATCTATTTTGAGTAGTTGCTGTTTGTGCTGTTTGTTGTCCTAATTGAGACATTTTAGATTTTGCAATACTTAATTGTTTATTATACATTTCTATTTCTGTATATAACTTCTGAGCTTGAGAAGTCAATGAAGTAAAATCTTTATTTGAAGATAAAGCATTATTTACTGTTGAATCCATTGATTTATCATTCTTAGATATTCCCTCTGGCACAACACTATTTCTAGTATTTTCTACTATATTATCTATTTGCGGATTTATAATATTTAATTTCATTTGTCGAGCATTTATTTTTTCTTGTAAACTATCTATTTGTTTTTGTATTTGACTTATTTGTTTTTGAGCATCTTTGTTGTTTACTTTTATTGCAATTTCGTTGTTTTGTGTACTTTTCTTGAAATCTTGCATTTTCTTTTTCATAAATTGTACTGCTTGTTGAAATCTATTTTGCATTGATTTTGTATCTACTTTTGAAAAGGCTTCTTGTGCTTGTTTCATAGTTTTCTTTATAGCTGGAGCTAATTTCATAACTTCTTTTATTGCCTCTTCTACTTTAGCAGTTACAATTATTTCTAATTCTTCTACTGTCATGTGCTCCTCCTTTCCTTTTTTTATTAAAAAAACACCTACTTTTATGTAAGTGTTTTTTATGTTTTTAATTAAAATAAAATTTTCCAGTCATAACCACAATTTTGACATACTGCTATCTTTACTAATTTATTCTTTGTTTTTTCTTTTCCTTCTAATTTTTTAGGAATAAATAAATTAGAAATTCCAAAAGTAAATAAACCTGTTGTTTTTCTCATAGTACTATGCACCATTTTATGTCCTATACTGTTGCTCTTTTTTTGTGTTTTACTTCCTATTTCCTGCATATTTATAATTACATTATTACTATTACATTTTGGGCAATTCATTTTACATCCTCCAATATTTTATTCAATTATTTCACAATCACTCAATGAAACTGTACCTGTTATTAATTGTCCTGAACACTTTCCTTTAACAGTTATTGTTTGTCCTTTTTTTAAACTAGATACTTTTTCCTCTTCTGATTTTTTTAATGTTAGTCTAACATCTTTGAAACTATATTGTTCTCCTACTCTAAAATTAATATATGGATTACCTGCAATTTCTCTATTTATATCATCAATTGCTCCAGTTAGTTTTAACATTTTTCCTTTGTATTTTGAATCTGCACCTATTGCATTATCTTGATATTCTTGGTATAAAATATTATAATCTACATCTAACAATTCTTCTACGCTTTCTCCTACAGTTTCTTTTTGACTTGCAGTTTGTATTGTACTATTGTTATTATTGTCTTGTGATGAACCTCCAACTATTGCTACCATAAGTATAATAATTATTAACCAAAACCACCATTTTTTATAAATTGGTTTTTTTTCGTTTTCTTCATATCTTGCCATAAAAATAATCCTCCTTTTATAATATTTTTTTATACAGTTTGTATTAAAACATATTTTTTCAATTATTTGTGTCGTTTTTTGTCGAAAACTAAAAAGTTTTATTTTTACTAAATAGTTTATCAAATATTTTTGTTAAACTATTTATCTTAGGTCTTTTATTTAGAAGAGGATCCGCGTTTAATAATTTATTTGTACTTGCATCTTCTAATACAATTTGTTCTTTAAATCTATCATTAATGTAAGCAAGTCTTGTTTGGCAATATACTGTTACTTCCTTATATGTCATACTCCAAAATTCATTTGGCTTTAATCCACAGTAATATGCTAATTCTGATGTTGCATATACTAATTCGTATAAACTATTAGATTGTTTTATATGTTCATATATATCTTCTATCCTTTGTATCCCTGAAATACTTCTTGTTCTGCTATTTTGCTTACTGCCTTTTCTGTTGATGTTTTTATTATTTCGTTCATATTGACTCCAGATATAGGATTTAATATCCTCTCTTTCAATTCCTTTTTGCTTATTTTGTTCTTGAAAAAACCCTGTTCATTAATTACCTCTGCAATTTCTTCAAATATATCTTGATACGTTTTTTGATTTTCTTCTTTATAATCATCAATAAAATCAAATACTTCATCACTTGATTTAAATGCTTTTAATCCATCATCTGTTTCAGCAAAAATATATATAATTTTAGATAATGCATCTAAATCGCTCTCATTTACTGCTTTAAAATATATTTCCTCAAAATTTTTACCTTTTAGTAAATTAGCTACATTTACTATTTTTCTTGTACTTAAATTTAAGTTTATTTTTCTATTTTTAGTTTCTAATATCATTCTTATTTCTCTCCTTTGCAAAAGAGAGAAGGCTTTTTTTAAGCCTCCTCTGTATTAATATTTTCTGTATTTTCTTCTATAATATCTTTTGTGCTAGTTTTCTTACTTGTTCTACTCCTAGCACTTGTGGGAAATCCATCACTTTCTTCAACATCACTTGTTTTATATATAGTTAATTTATCTTTTAAAAATTCTCCTGCTGTAATTGTGTCCATTGTTAATACTGAACTTCCCTGTAATATTCTTACAAGTGGTTTTCCTTCTGTTTCTGCTGTGTTAGAAGGCAATTCAAAGAACCAATATAAATCTTTATTCTTTAAATCTCTTAATTTTTTATGTTGTGTATGTGTAAATAGTATAGGTATTTCTATTGAACCTGCTTTTTTGATACCTGGTCTTGCTATTTCATAATCTAAATCTAATACTGTTGCTGTTATTTGTTCAGGTGCTTCCTCAAGTGCTGGTATTTCTTCTGTAAAAGCCACTTGTGTCCTTTCTCCTGTTTTTGTTTCTGCAAAATATACTTTTGTTAATGTACTTACATCTGGTGTTTCTCCTGCCATAATAATTCCTCCTTTTTTATCTTATAAATTCAAAAGAGTTCGTTAATGCATTATAACGAACTTCATATTTAGTTATTAATTTATGTTTTTTAGTTATTTCATCATAAATTATTGGCTGAGTATTTGTTCTCAGCATATTTCTTTTTCGTAATATTTCATCTGTATTACTTACCATTTCCATACAATTTCTTTGCTTACTTGCCCAATGCTCTATTGTAATTTGAAAGTCCTTTAATATAGGAATAGCATTTTTACTTTTTCTTACACTATCTAATGGAGTATGTATTAATCTACATGGAAATTTACTTTCTGTTGTTGGATTTTGTAATGTAACTTCTGTATTAGATTTTCCATTATCTTTTATTGAATTTAAATCTGCTTCTAACAAATCTGACATATCTCTTGTTGTAAATTCTTTAATCATTTACATACCTCCTTTAACATAGAATCTATTTTGTTTTTTGCTATTTCTATATTTTCATTTCTACTTTTAAATTCTGCGTCTTCTATAAAGTGATTTGCCTTACTTCCTACTGCAACATAGAATTGATTATTATTAATTGTGACAATTGGATAGTTTAAAGTTCTTCCTACTTTATTTACTGGAATATACCATTCTGTATATCCGCTTTCTATAAAGTGTTTTGTTTTTCCTATATGGTTTTGTTCTGCATATTCTCCAGTACCAAAATATTCAAACCATAAATAGGATTGTCCATTTTTAGTCATAAATTTAGAAGGGTCTGCATAAACTCTTCCTTTAACCTCTTTAGTTGACATATCTATCATTTCTACTATAATACCATCGTCTTTATGTCCGTTTTTCAAGCTTTATTGCATATCCCCTTATGTTTTTTAAAATATCTTCAGTAAATTCATTAGCCACTTGTGGTAATTTTTGAACTATACTATTTATATTTTTAAAATTATGTTTTACTTTCATTTTACAATTAAAGTTAATACTCATCTTCTTCTACTTCTCCATTATATTGTTTTAGTTTGTATAATGTTGTATTTCCTATTTTAGGACTATCTGACACAGTATAATCTGGTACAAAACTTTCTGATTTTGATATATCTATTAGTGATATTCCATTACCTTTTTGTATGTCATATTCTCTATCTGTTCTTGCATTAACTACACTGTAATCTATTTCTCCTGCAGAATTTCTGTCTAGTTCACTTATATCGCATTGTAAATTTAGCCAAGCAATACCTTTATATTTCCATTTCTTGCTTTTTTCTCCGTGGTCATTTAATTCTTCATACTCTGATATCCATACTTTTGTTAAATTTCGTAATAACATTATTTAATCCTCCTTAATCCAGATTTAATAATGTCATTTCTTAATTTATCAATTATATCTTCATACGAACTTGATATGCTTCCTTCATTTCGACTTTGTAATCCTTCTGAACCTCTGCACATATAAATTGATTTTACTGCTTTCTTTACATATGGAAATAATTTTTCTGAACTTCTATTGTTTGAAATATCAAAGGCAATAGAATTTACTTCCTCTAATATTTCTTTTAGAACTTCCGTATCATTTCGATAATTAGCTCCTAAATCGTCTATTATTTTGTCTATATCTTCTCTTTTTGTTTCTTCTTCCATTCTATTGCCTCCTCAATTATTTCTTTTCTTCACTTTTTGATTTACTAGTTGTTTTTGGTTTTTCTTCACTTTTTGATTTACTAGTTTTATTTGTTCTTAATCCAATGAATGTAGACATTTTTATTCCCCCCCTTATGCTTCATATGAGCAGTATACACCAGCTAATTTGTTTTCGTATACATGTCCATATAAGTTATTGTTTCTATATTTAAATACATTGTCATCGGCAATTTGGTCTTGGTCTGGTGTGAAATATTTAACGAATTGATCCATAGCAGTTACTACTGCTGATTTCTCAACGCATAAGAAATTGATTTCTTTTCCACCCTCGATTAATTCATAATATGAACTTGTAGATGGATTTCCTGTTGGAGATGCCACTTTTGAATATGCTTCTCCTGATTTTGTATAGTAATCTTTTCCAGATACAACTGCACTATCTTTTGATTCTACATATGTATCTTTTGCTTTTTGATATCCATAATTTTCTTTTCCATCATTTAATGTAACTGCTGTGTACATTCTTGTTTGTGGAACTTCGATTACTGTCGCAAATCTTTCTAATACTTTTTTAGATTTAGTTGTATCTAAATCATCAATCATTCCTTTTAAGGTTGGTGTAATGAATAAGATTCTGTTTTCTGTTGAAACTTCGTCTTCGTCCATTTTGTTAGTACATGCTCTTAAAGCTACTACCACTCCTGCACCGTCTGAAAGTTTTTCTTCTTTTCTAGAAATCCCCTCTACACCTGCTATTTTAGCAATTCTTGCTGCGTCTGTTTCTGGAACTACTTTTGTTCTTACAAATTCTCCTGATAGTTTTGCAAAAGGTAATCCTAATGCTTCTTGATTGTCTAATCTGTCAACTCTTAAGTCTTGACTTCTTTCTTTATCATATTTTACAGTTTCCCATACAAATTTTGTATTTCCTTTTGTGTATCCATCATTTCTTGAGAAATCTCCTAATCCGTCCATATCTAACTTAGCAACTTTGATTTCTCCATTTAATCCTTTTTGTACTGTTGTTTCATCTCCATCTAAAATAGATGTTTTTGCTTCATTTTTATAAACTTGGTCTAATTTTGGTAAATAAATTGTTGATAATTCAATATTGTTCATTTTTTATTCTTCCTTTCTTATTTTAATCCCATTGCCTTGTTGATTGCTTCATCATTACTTGGCTTATTCCCTGATGGGTCAGGATTGTATGGTGGTTTTTCTTTTGACCACTCATTTACTGCCTTTTCGATTATTCTGTCTTGAATAGTTTTTATTAATTTTGTTTTTTCTTGTAATTGCTCTGCTGTCATATTTTCATAATCAAATAAGTTTAAAAATTCTGGGTCAAATGCTGTGTCTTGTGTTGTTGCTATCTTTATCGCTTCATCTTTCAAGTCTCTAGCATTTAACTTTTTTTGTATTTCTTCAATACTTTTATCTTTTTGACTTAATTGATATTGTAATTTTTCAGTTTCGTTCATTTGTGCTAATCTTTCAGCTTCTGACCTTTCTTGGTCATTTTTTGCTTTCCAGCTTTCTTGTGCTGTTTGAATAGCTTTTTGAACCCTTCTGTCAAATTCTGCTTGATTCTTTCCATCTTTTAAGAAATCATCAAATGTTACAGGTGTATTGTTAGCTCCTGTATTTTGGTTTATATTTTGAGTATTTGCTCCCCCTGGTTCGTTATTTGCCCCAGTATTAGCATTTTGATTTGCATTTCCTTCTTGTCCTTCCATTTTTACCTCTTTCTAGCCCCAGTCATTGCCTAAGCCCCAACCATTGCTTTCTTTATTTCGTTTGTTTTATTGAGCCTAACTACGATAAAACGGCATAAAAATAAGAGCTACGTCTAGCTCTTGATTTATAATTATAAAATTTTAATAACTTATTTATCACTGTCTTTGCCAAATTGCCCTATAATTGCTAGAACTATTATAGTTCCACATATAATACTTGTTATTTGTATAGCCATTCTTACACCTTCTTTCCATAATAAAAACACTTACTTTATAGTAAGTGCTAAATTATTGTTTTCTTTAATTTGTTTTTTCTTATACTTTCTTGTTCTTCTTTTATAAGTGCTTCATATTCTTTTCTAATATCTTCTGGCGTATCGGCTTTTAATTTTGTTTTATTTCCAAATTCATCTTCTTCATCAGATAACCATAACAACCATCTAGGATTAAATACCACTTAGACCATTCCTTTCATAACTTTTATTATTTCTTTACTAAGAATATTTGATTTTTCTCTATTCGAATAATAATCTGCAAATGCTTCTCCTATTGTTTCTCCATAGTTTGATACAGCATAATTTGATATGTTATTCCTTAATATATCTTTAGTTAGTTTATCATTAATTTCTAAATTTTTAAATGCTTCTTGTACAATTTCTTTTGCTGTTATATTTTTATTCCAATCATTAGATATAGCTTTTTTAGTATTATATTTATTTTTGATTATTTCAAATGTAACACTATGACCTAATTCGTGTATTCCCATATCTTTATAAGTAGTTCCCTCTGGGTGAAAACCTGATTTTAAATCTTTATTATATTGTTCCTCTGCTGTTTTTTCGCTATTAAAGAACTTCTTGTTTATTTGCATTACATGCTTATTATCTTTTAAGTCTGGCATTATATTCATTCCACCATTTGGGTGTTCTATTGATTGCAAGTTTTTTATTTTTCCTTCTACTTGTGGAAAGTCCTTATAAGCTTTTTTCATATTTTCTAAAATGTTTTCAAGAGCAACTTTATCTATTCCTTTCATTCTAGCTTTATTAATATTGTATTTGTTTTCGATATTTTTTTCTTCTGCACTGCTAAAAATATTAAACTTTTTCTCCATTTGCTCTTTACTTTTATTGTCTTGTACTTGATATGTAATAGTACTTCTACACCAATGAAAATGATGAGAAATAGGTGGCAAGTTTAATCCTAATACTAGTCCTTTACATTTAATTCTTTGTATCCTTAAATCTTTTTGTGTTTCCCCATAGTATCTGTCAAATATATTTTCTTTGTCTATATAAAATATTTGTTCATCTAAACTATGGCACATATCTGTTTCTTTTTCATCAATTACTGCTATGAATCTTACTTTTGCATCATTATCTTGCTTTTTTATTCCTTTAACTTTAGCTAAATTATTCATTCCTATCATTTGATTATCCATAAATCCTGATATCTTATTACCATTTATACATAGCTTTTGATTATTTTGCTGATTTATTATCCTCTGAAATTCATTATTTTCAATTTCTAAATCTTTTTGTTGTTGTATATTAATAAGTACTTGTCTATATATTTGATTGGCATTATACTGTATTGTAGTTTGTATACATTGGTTTAAATTAAGACCTGTATAATTAGGTTGATTTAGTAAATATAAAAATAAAGCCATATCTATAATTGATATTGACTTTTTCTTTCTTAATGTGTTATTTACTTCTTTTTGTCCTTCCTGATAATAATAATTTACATCATCGTATATTATTTGCTTTTCATATTCATCTAGTTTGTTTTGTTCTTCTACATATGCTCCATATATTAATAATTCTAATATTTCACTATTCTTTACTCTAGTTCTTCTATAAATATTATTAGCTAACATTCCAAAATATTCAGTTAAAAGTCCTTTATCTTTCCATTCTTCTATATAACGATTAACTCTATGTTTTATCTTATTATCTGCTACATTATACAAATTATCAAAATTGAAATGGAATGTATCTAAAATTTCTTGTAATTTATTTTGTGTTTGTTTACTAACCCTATTGTATAATTTCTTTAATTCCAACATTTTACCGATTATGGTATTGCCAATTATCCATTTGCAACACCTCTATTCATTTATTTTTAATTCAATTTCACTTAATTTACAACAAACATTATTTGTTGTACTTTCATTTTCATTATTTTCAAATCTAACTTCGTTATCTGAGATATTTAAGTAAATTATTTTATCATATATTTTATTTTGATATTCTATTTTTAATCCTTTATTTATTTTCGGTTTGTATTCTTTTATCATTATCGTTTTCTCCTTTCTTTATTGTGTTTTCTTGGTTTTTATCATCTTGATTTACTTCAAATTTTGTACTTGGATTGTCTTTATTTGAATTAAGTTGTGTGTTATTTACATCTTGTCCCATTTTAGATATATTTTCTAAATTTTTCTGCATATTTTCTTGATTTTGTTTATCTATTTTTTCTAATTCTGAAAGACTATCTAAGTCATCTGGAAGCATGTCTATTACACTTGCATCGCTTAGCAATCCTCTTAATTTTAATGCTCTATCTGTTTCTGTTCCTTTGTCAGTTGGCAAGTTTCTTTGTAAGTCTATTTTTATATTTCTAAAATCGTATTGTTTGTGTTTTCTATCATTTATTCTATCTATGATGATCTCCCATCTTTTCAACAATGCTTTCTTAAATTGTTTATCTGCGTTTGTTATCATTTGTTCTAGTGCAAAAAATTTTCTATCTAAAGCACTTGCATTGTCTGCATTTGTAAATCCTAAATCTGTTATATTTGGAACACCACTTATCATTGATATTAAATCTACCAATGTTTTTTTGTGGTTTTGCAATGCTGTATCTTGAATTGTCTTTTCTACCCATGCTATATCTCCAGATTTGTCAGGTGTATAAAATACTCCCATTTTTAATAATGTCTTATCTTCTTCCTCTCTTGCTTTATTCAATACTTGCTTTGGTTGTCCATTTTCATCTAATTCTGCATTACCTTCCTCGTCTAATTTAGTAACCATTAAATCATTTTGCGGTTCAAACCCTGTTATTTTTAATTTTGCCTCGTCGTTGTACTGAAATGTATTTCTGCTATTTTGAATTACTCTTTCATACGCACAAATTAAAGAGATTACCTGTTCAAAACATGATAATCCCATTTCATTTTCTATTGCTATACAATGTAGCATTTTCCATTTGCTTTCTTTTCTTCTAGATTCATCTTCTTTCAATTCTTTATAGTCCGTTGGTGTTGGAGAATAATATTTCTTTCCATTAATCGTTGTTAGTTCTACAATTGTTATATCTGCATTATTCTTATCTTTCTCTATCCATTTCCTTAATTGTCCTATTTGATTTATCGGAGTTGAATAATCAAATATTCCTATTGTATTTAACGCACTTTGTTTTGTATATACAATTTCATTTTCATCATTTTCGTACAATATCTCATAGCATGCTCTCATTCCAAAATAATCAAATGCTAAATTGAAAAATTCTGTTGATTCGTCGTTATACTTGCTTATATAATCAATCAACACTTTTAATTCTTCATCTTTATTTGCATCTGTATTAAACAATTTATTAAGTAATGTTTTAACTATATTTAATTTTGTTGGGTCTGATATTTTTTCAACATCATAAGTAGGAGATTTTCCTGCAAAATATCCTGTAACCATAGAGTTTATATAGTTTTCAAACCCTACTTTTATATTTGTATCATCTTCACTTACCAATTCTGAACTTGATGCTTTTCTTCTTATTCTTTTATATAGTTGTTTTCTATTATTCCATTCCGTATCCGCTAATGCTAATATTTGTGAAACACTATCTGGATTCTCTAGCGTTTCTTTGTTCCATTGTATCATTTTATCTCCTCCTATACTGGTCTTGTATATCCAAAACTTATAGTGTTTGGTTTTGGATTTTCGTACACACCTGTTAAGCAATCTTCTGCGTCATCATGTTCGTTCTTTCCATCTCTTATATAATGCTTTATATGTCTTGCAAACTCTGGAAATCTATCTTCCCAATTTACTGGAAAATAAATGTTATTCATAACCGCTGTCGAATTACTTAATATTCTTGCTTGTTTATTTTCGCTTTGATGGAACCAATGTATTTTTGTATGTGTATTATTTAACTGTTTCAGTTCTTTTTGTACATTTCTTGCAAATCCTCGACCACCATTATTGCTTTCAATATTTGCATATCCTACATGGTCTTTTGTCATCATTTTTGCAACTGCTGGTTCTGTTACTTCCATTGCTTCTTGCGTATATAAAATATCTAATATGTAATATTCATTATTGTACATAGCATAGTCTATTGAACATAAGTAATCACTACCTTCGTCTGCTGTGTCTGTATAATTCATAATATAATGTGCTGGAGGTAATTTCTCATATGTCTTAAATTTGCTATATAATCGATTTTTGATATCAATTGGCTCTTGTTGGTAGTTTGCGTATATAATGTCTTTGTTCATATTTTTTGTCTTTAATTCATAATCTTCTTTGCTTAATACTTCTTTACACAACATTGAACCATCTTCTTGTACTGCTTTATAATTAATATGTCTAACATTATCGTAATTTTCTAGTATGTATCCTGCTAAGTCCATACTTGCCCATCTAGTCATTATTATAATTAACTTAAATCCATTTTCTGTTCTTGATAACATTGTATTATTAAACCAATCTATTTGCTTTTGTAATACATTTTCGTTATATGCTTCTTGAACATTTTTAATTAAATCATCTATTATCATTAGAGTACAACCAAATCCAGTAGCAGTTCCTGTTGGCGATGTTGCTAAATAATTTGCTTGTCCACTTCCTTCTAATGCCCACTTACTACTACTAGCTTCTCCGTATTTTATTTTTGTATTTGGGAATATATCGTTATATACGATTACTCCTTCTGTCTTTTCAGAAGCTATTGTATCTCTTACAGACTTAGCAAATGTTCCAGATAGTGTTTCGTTGTATGATCCTGTCATTATTTTTTCATGTGGATTTATTCCCAATATCCATTCTACTAATTTTCCAGCCGTTCTTGATTTTCCATGTCTAGGTGGCATATTAATTACACATATCTTTTCATCGCTTTTATAAAAATCTTGTAATTGATTACATACATCTCTTAGAAACTTTCTATCTTTTTTATAAAAGTCTGATGCTGTTAGTTCACAGTATGCAAAAAAATCACGTCTAGCTAATTCTAAACGTGCTTGTTTGATTAATTCTTCTTTTAAATTATTCATTTAATATTTTCCTTAATTCTTCTGTAGATAATCCTTCAAATGGATTATTTACATTTCCACTATGCTCTATTTGTTGTTTATCTGACCAAGCAAAATTATTTTTTAAATTAAATATAATTCCTGTTGTACTACTATCATTAATTAATCTTTTCTCTAAATAGTTTTCTACCTTTAATTTAGCCTTTTTTATAGTGGGGAAAAATTTACTGTCTTTAGCATAATTATTTATACTTTTTCTATCTAATTCTAATGCTAAAGCTAACCCTGTTATAGTATATGGTTCATTCTTCTGTTCGCATTCATTAAAATATTTATCAATCTTTTGTTGCATTATTTCCACTTCTGTATATTTTTTTGGTCTTCCTTTATTTGGCATATTATTTCCTCCTTTATTTTATTAATATATTACTTGTCTTCAAATTTACTTTTAATATCATTGTTCATAAAGTTTATTAATTCATTTATATAGATATATGTATCATATTTACTTAATTTACCTATTCTTTTTACTAATTGATTTTTTTCTATTTTAATCGGCATCTCTATACGAACAAATGATTTTTGTTTTAATCCTACATTATACCAGTTTCTTATTTCTTTTTTATTTATCTTATCTTGTGTTGTTATTTTCATTCCTAAATAATCTTTATTTTTTTCTATAATAAAACCATGTCCATCATCTATGATTAAACATGGTCTTCGTTCTAATATAACATTCGATATTCTATTATTATATGTTTCTATTTTTGGAATTATTGTAACCCATATATCTCCTATTTCTGGCTTTTGTATGTAGTTCAAATTTTATACACCTCTACTTTATTAAACATTTATTCTTAACTAGATAAGGGCATCTTAATACTTGCTTATCTAAGTCAATAATCTCTAAAAAAGAACAGTGTTTGCACTGTTCACTTAATTGTACTTCTATTAATTTTCTTTTCCAATTATCTTCTATTTCTTCTTGTGTTTCTATCATTTGAATTGTTCTCCTACAATCATCTAATTTACATTTTTACATCTTTGTTCCTGAATTGAACATACTTTATTATCTATTAAACATTTTT
>CANTHA010000014.1 GCA_947653375.1 uncultured Clostridium sp.
TCCATTTTAAACAAGCTATTCACCATATTACTACTGATGCTGATGAAAGATATTACTAAATATCTGAAACTTAATGATTACAAAAATAATAATATAAATATATTCAAATTATATTTATCAACATATTCAAAAAAGAAAACTATAAAACTATATGAAAATACATATGATTACGAAATATTTACACCAGATAAAATTCATAATATTCCTGTACTTAATTATGGACGAAATACTGGAACTTATATTTACTTAAATAATATATCACATGAAATATCTACAGAAACTTATATATTAAATGAAACATAAACATAATTAAATTTTATCTTTATGTTTCGCCAACAAATTATATATCATTGGATTATTTTCCGAAACTTCTTGACACTAATTTGTTAATAGTGTTGCTTGTTCTTCTACTTCAAAAGCAATTACTTCTTTTTTTATTTTCTTGCTTATTGGTATATCTATATAATTCATAGGGTTATCTGCAGTGGTAATTATTTTATCAAGTACAGCTTTTCTAAAAGAAGCATTTACTATATTATAAAGTTTGTTAATATCGCTTTGACTTTTTCCTTCATCTCTTTTTGACCTTAACAGTTTTTTTATATCTTCGCTAGTTGCTTTTTGTATTTTTAGGTTTTCTCCAAGTATTTTTTTTATATATTCTATACTTTCAATATTTCTGCCATAAGTGTTTTCGTTTATATCTCCATTACTTAATTTTTCGTCTTGTATATCAACAGCAATTTGAAATAGGGTAATGGAGCTTTTATCAAGATATGTTCCATTTTGAATTTTAGCAATAGCTTTATTTTTCTTTTCTGTTGCATTTTTTTCTACTGTATCACTTCCAACAGTTTTTTTCTTGCCCTTTACTGATATTTGAGCAACATTCAATCTTGTACAATAAAATCTATCGCAATATTTTAAACATTCTTCTTTACAATTCTTACACTTATCACATTTTATATGACCTATTCTATTATTGCATAAAGTTCTATCAGTACATTCTCTACAAATGGCACATTCGCCTCTTGTATCAAATTTTTTTCTTTTTACTTTTTGAATAGTAGAGTAAATACTGCCTTCACCATTTGCACGTCTTCCCATAATGAGCCTCCTTTCTATGTCTATATATGACTATTTACAAATTCTCTAGTTTCTTGTGTTTGATAGCACATTAAGTCAAATAGTATATTAAGAATTATTTGATTCTCTGTATATCTTGTTATTAATTCTTCTGTGTTAGGCTTTCCGCTCTAACTTCTAGCATTTCATCTAATAATAAGCCAACTACATTTTTTAAACCTTCCATTTGTCCTAATACTGTTTCGATTCTATCAAAATATTCCGCTTCTAATTTTTCCATAAAGAACCTCCTTAATAAATTTTATAATTTATTTTATCAATGTATGCGTTTATATTTATAAATTATTTTATTGATTTTGTCAATAGTTTTTATAAACTTTTTGATTTATGTTTTATATTTATTTATTGACAATGTAAAATATTAAGTTTATAATATAAATATATTTTTAAGAAGCGGAGGTAATATATATGGGAATGGCTGAAAAAATTAGAATAGCATTAATAAAACGAAACAATATGTCAGAAGCGGAACTTGCTAGAAAATTAGATACAACACCACAAAATTTTAATAGTAAAATGAAACGTGATAATTTTACCGAAAAAGAACTTGTTAAAATTGCAAATGCTCTTGATTGTGATTTTAAAGGCGAATTTGTAGATAAAGAAACAGGCGAATCACTATAAATATTTTTGAAAAATGCTATTGGAATATATATAGCATTTTTCAATTTAATTTTTTATCTATAAAATAATAACATAGCAAAAATAATTTATATAAGTTATTCTTACATAGTTTTACACATATATTATAAATATATATATTTAATATTTATATATATAATAAGGTTATTTTGCTTGTCTTATTTTTGAACAATACTTGTATGATTTTTAAGCCAATTTAAAATTTTACTTGTTCAATTTTTGTACAAGCATAAAATACGATTTTATTTATAACTTCAATGTTCATACACATTTTTATAATAACATTTGCTTGTTCGATTTTTAGAAACATATAATATATATTATTTCATACATACTATAAAGCACATCTAAAAATAAAATATTATTTGTTATTGTTTTCATTCCATTTTTGCCATTTATCACAAAATTGGTATTTATTAGGGCTATGATTAAACTTTCCACTTGATATTATATCAATAAAGCCATGTTCAACTAATGATTTAATAGAAGTTTGAAAAGTAGATTTTGAACATATATTTTTATAAATTCTATAAGGATATTCTGTAATATAATTGCCTTTTGCATATAATACCATACCTATGTAAATGTCCTTAGATATAGGCTTTAAATCTCTATAAGCATTGCTATTATATAATGTGCTGTAAAGCATTACAAATGAGTTATCTCCAATTTCGCCTTTCCATGATTGCTTGTTTGTCCTTTTTAAGTTTTCTTGTTTCTTTAATTTTGCAATGTCTTTTTCCAATTTTTCTTTTTCTGCTTGTTTTTCTGCAATTATTTCTTTATTACTTCTTTTATTTTTATTCATGCCATAAATCAACACCTCTTTTCGTTATTTTTAGAATTTAATGTATTAGACATATATATTTTTATGTCTTTTAATAGTTTTGTCTTTAAATGAGCGTTTTGTTTGTTCTATGGGGTTAAAAAATTTTATTGTTCCTTTAAGTTCTTTGTTTCTTGTTCTTGAATCCATTTATCAATACTACTTTTACTAAAATTAAGTTTGCTCCCGTATTCTCCATACAGGAATTTGTCCATTTCTTACTAATTTACGAATACTTGATACATTACAACCTAGATATTTTGCTACTTCTGGAACATTCCATATAATATTTTCTTTCTCCATAATGTCAGCCTCCTTTCAAATTTATAATAAGTTCCTTATCTTTAAATTATGCATTTTAATTTATATATTTTTTAAATCTTTTTAATTATTGTGTATTATCTTAAATATGAAGTATGTAGAAAGTTATAAAATTTTACTAAAAATCAACAATTTCTATTAATTTATGCTATAATAACAATCAGTATATAAAAATCATTTCAAAGGAAGGTGGACTAATGAATCAAGAAATACAAAAGCAATTTAATGAAGCGGAAACAATATTATCTAATATTAACGAAAATGCTGGAATTGAATTTGCTACATGGACTAAAGATAAAGCTATAATAAAATTTCAAAAACAAATACCAAGTTTTGCAATTACTAATAATTATATTTATTGGTGTGATTTAGGTATTAATATTGGAAGTGAGCAAAATAAAATTAGACCAGTTATAGTTTCAAAAACGAAAAAGGAATCTACAATTTGTACAATAATACCTCTTACCTCAGAAAGAATAAACGATACAAGATGGTATCATATAGATTTAGAAAATCAAAATTCTACTGCTTTAATTGAACAATTAAGGAATGTTAGTAAACTAAGGATACTTAATCCATTAAGAAATAAAGGAAAATTAGTAAAAATATCTTTAGAAGATTGGAAGAAAATTAATAATGCTATAAAAGACTATTACTCATTAACAAAGTGGCAATAAAATTTTCAAAAAAATTTGACATTTTCTTTAAATATGGTATAATTAAATTAATAAAACATTGTAATCCGTTGCGAAAGCAACGTAATCATTGTAATCCGATAGCTTAACAGCTATCGTTTTTATTTATAAAATTTTATTTTTTGCATATACTATTATTACATTGTAATCCAGTATTTTTATACTGAACTAAATGTAATCCAGTCAAAGATTTTGTAGTCTTTGGCTGTTTTTTTATGATATTCAAAATCATAACACCTCTTCTATTAGTGCATTGCTAATAGGTTTTATATAAAATGTCAAAATGAATTATTGTAAAAATAGCCCACTTTTTGAAATCGAAGCAGTTGTAAGAATATCAAGAATTTTTTTAATGGAATTGAAAATTAATTTTAATGGAGTTTTAATGGAGTAAACTAAAATATTATATGATAATTTATGATATTTTAAAATAGACAAAAAAATAAATACTACCTTTAAAAGATAGTATTTGCAATATTTTGAAATAAATTAAGATATTGTATGATAACCTACAATATCTTAAAAAAATTATAAAATTTGGTGCCTTAGCGAAGGACGTATGCGAAAAATACCTTGCACAAAAGCCCCTTATTATCCGTTTCAAAATTAGTTATAGCAATAATCTCAGAAAAGTGTATACCCACTTTTAAAATTTTTCGCCATAACTATTATTTTTAATTTAACATAAATTTTTATATTTCGCAAGTAAAATCGTTAATTATTTTTAAATAATCGTATCTAGTGTTATATTTTTCAGTCTTTCTGTTAATTTTTCATTTAAAACATATTCACCATTTATTTTTTCATATACGTTTCCGTACTTTTGAGTTTTGTGGCAAATCTTTTACTTCTTCAGGATAATATATCATATTATCTCTATCTTTTGATAAACATACTGTATCTTTATCTCTAATCCATAATATATCATTTCCAGTTTTTATATTTACGTTATCCAAAAATATTTGTCTTTTCTCATATAAATCATATTCATCATTTACATTTTGTTTGTCATCTTTTTTTACACTATAAACATTTTCCATAAATTCTTTCAGTTCCTTTATAAATTTTTGTACTGTGATATTTTCTTTTATTCCGTGATGTTAATTTATTATTAAAATCTAAATCTAATATAATAATAACCTCCTTTATTCTCAATTTTCTTACTATGGGATTTTTACTATTGATAAATAGTAACTCGAATAAAACTAAAGTTATTATACACGATTTAATAGCAATTTACAATACTTTTTGTATTTTTTATTCTGCTAATTTACTTTCTCCTGTTGCATAGTGGATTTCAATTCCAGGTTGTACGTTATAGCAATACACATTGAACTTGATTCCTTTACCATTATCCTCAATAGATAATGCTTCTAAATTGATTCCGACTAGCAAGTTGATTTTCATTTTCAAAATATGGTGTTGCTCTATATAATACACTATTTTTAGGATTATTTTTTAAATATTCATAAACATCATCTTCTAATTTTTTCATTCCTTTTATATTAAAATCACGTGTTCCAGTCATCAAATTTCGTTTATCACTGTCCAATCCTCCAAGTTTCCATGCGATTATATGACATCTATTGTATAAATATCCTCCTTTAACTATACTTTTATCATATGATTTTTGTATATATCCACTAATATTGATGGAAGTATAATCGTCTTTTTTATCATCTTCATTTGCTTTTTTCCAGTTGGTTTTTATCATTGCCATACCTGCTCTATTATCTATTAATTCTGAATAATATGAATCTTCTATATTCATATCATCTTCTGTAAATTTTGGAATATTACCATTTATTTCAATGTATATATTACCATTATACTCTGGAATATTACTTATATCATATATAACTGTTGGTGTATTAGTTTCAGTAAATTCTTTATTTTCTATCTTTTCATCAAAACTCCACTTAGTAAAATTTAAAATTAGTAGTAGAACTATACAAAGTATAATTGATAATACTATTTTTGTTCTTTTTATATTTCTCTTATTCATTTTAACCTCTTATTTTTACATATTACTCTTGTAATAACATCTCTCTAAATTCTTTTTCTTTTTTATTTTACTTTTTTCTTTAAACTTTTCTTATTTTCCTTTTCTAATTGTTTTAAGCTCTTTTTAGGAGTTGGTAAGTCTTCTGGCATAGTCCCTCCAAGTTCTTTTATCGTTTTTCTTATTTTCGATCCAACTTCATAATGAGCTTTGTTAGCTTCTTTTTCACTTTGAATATTATCTTTTTTTAACTTCTGCTCTGTTTGAGATATTCTAAATAAATTTGCTATCAGTTCATCACTTCCCATATTGTCTAAAATATCTTCTCTGTATCTCAATCCTTTTCTTTTTGCAATATCATCAGCTGTTTCGCCATTATACAAACCTTTATAGCCAAAATTATGAAATTTATCAAAATTCTTAACTCCTGCATTTTTAGCTGTTTGATTAAGTGAATAATTGCCTTTTTTAGTTAAGTTTCTTTGATAAAATCTTTTTTCATCTTCTGTTAATTCGCTATATTCCTTTTCGCTAATTTCCTGTTTTCTAGTTTGAATTGCAAAATATGTTTGTGCAAGAGCTACAACTTTTTTTCTTGTATCTCCATTTTGTGCTATTAAGTAACAAGCATAACGTGTTAATTTATAATCTTTTATTACTACTTCTGCATTATTAGCACGTTTTGACAACTTGTCGGCGTCGACAAAATGTTCAATTACGCTAATATCACTGTTTTCACAAGATTCTTTTGCTTTGTTTATTACATTTTCAAATTTTCGCCATTCCTTATAATTTAAAACTGATTGTAATTCTCTAGCATACCAAAATTCAATTCCATTTTCATCAATATGTTTTATATCTTCAAAAGTTTTATTATAATTTTCTTTATTATCTAGTTCTTTCATATATCAACATCTCCTTTCTCTGTTCTAATATTTTCTATTTCATAACGTTATAATGAACTTGTACTATATCTTCTTGTTCTTTTACGATTTTTTCAAGTTTTAGTTTGTTTTCAAAATAATTACCTTTAAATAGTGGTATTCCTTTATTTAATACAAATGGATTATAATTTAAAATTATATTATCTACTATTCCTTTTTCCATAAAAGAACTATTGATAGTTGCACCACCTGAAATAAATAATTTTTCATATTTCAAACTTTCACATACTTTTAAGCAATTTTCTATTGAATTACAATATGTAACATTTGAACATTGATTTTTCTTATTACTTGTTTCACTCAGAATAATTATATTTATGTCTTTTAAATCATTTAAATAGTCTTCTCCCCAAGATACTATATTTTCCCAAGTTTTTCTGCCCCATATCAATACATCATATTCCTTTAAAAATTCTAACATTATCTCCCAACCCCTGTAAGATAGAAAGTCCTCATTTCCATCTTCTGTTGCAATTAATCCATTAATAGAACATGCCATTTCAACTGTTATTTTTCTCATAACTTTCTCCTATAAATCTATATTAAATATAATTTACTATATCTTCAAATGTATCATATCCACTTTCACTATTTATGTGTCCTGAATCTGGTATTAAAACCTGCTCTGTTGCAATTTTATCTGCAAACTCTTTTTCTACTTCATATTTTACATATGGATCATTATCTGAATACAAACAAATAATTTCATTTGCATATTTCCTTACATCTTCTAAATTGTCGAAATACATTGTTTTATTAACTGCATCATATTCTTCATTTATTCCTAAATAATTGTTAAATCCACATACAAATATTAATTTTTTAACTTTTACTTCATTTTCAGTCAAAAATTTTGATATAAATACTGGTGCAATACTATGACCTATTATTGTTGTATTTTCATTAATTAAGCCTAAATCTAAATAGTATTTAAGTAATTTGCTCCAATTCTCATAATTTTGATAACTTACTCCTATTGGAAATTGTGGTATATATACTTGTTTTCCATCAGATGATATAAAATCTTGTAACCAACTAAACCAATTTCCAAATGGACTTCCAAAACTTCCATGTATTATAAAATAATTTTCCATTTACTTGTCCTCCAATTAATATTTTGTTATTTTCTATTTTTTAAATAGTTCTTTACTGTTTGAGTTACTTCACTATGCACTTTGCCATTGCTGATAATTGCTCCGTTTATACTTTCATCATATCTTTGTTCATTTCCAAATAAATCTGTAACTGTTCCACCTGCTTCTTCAACAATGATTTTAACTGCTGCAATATCACAATTTTTATGTTTTGTACCTGGAAAAATAGCAAGAGTGAAATCTCCATAAGCTACACACATACATGCTCTTATAATACTTCCTAATCCAATAATATATGTTTTATTTCCTAATTCTTGCAATACTTTAGATATATTATGTCTGCTTCTGGCCATAAATCATAATGACATACAGTTTTCATATCATCTAATTCATAATTATTGACAGTTATTTTTTCTCTATTTTTATATGCTCCCTTTCCTTTTATAGCAGTATATAAACTATCAGTAAATGGGTCATATACTACTCCAACTTTTGATTCTCCTTTTATAACTAATGCTAGTGAAAATACTGCTACTGGAATATGTCTAGCATACATTGCTGTTCCATCAACTGGATCACATACCCATACATAATCACTTTTACCAAATTGTTCTTCCTCTCCGTCTACTGAGTGAGAAGAATAACTTTCTTTAACTCGTTTTATTGAGTATGAATTTATTTCTGTGTCTGCCAATGTTACAATAGTCTTATCTCCTTTATAACTTGCACCATTATTCTGTTTAAAATATTTCATCATTACTTCGCCAGCATATTTTGCTATATCTTTTGCAAAGTCTAAATATTTTTCTAATGTTTCCATGTTAATTTTCCTCCATTTTCATTACATTACCTATAACTTTTTTATTCAACTTCAATACTCTCATCATTATCTAATATTTCATATTCTACTTCATATTTCTCAAACATTTCTTTTATAAAGTTAAAATCTGGTGGGAATGCTGGATTATCCATATGAATTGGAATTGTTAGTACTGCTCCTACTTCTTTTGCATATAAAGATGCTTCAAATGCTGACATTGTTAATCCATGTCCTGTTACAGGAATGCACAAAATATCTGCTTTATAGTCATTTTTAAAACAAATAGTATCACTTGTTGTATATAATCTATTGCTTTCATCATCTATAATATATCCTACATTTTCATGTACCTCTTTTGCACCTTTTAATAATGGTTGATAACCATGTATTGCATGCACTACTTCTATTTTTATATTATCTAATTCTATAATATCATTTTCTTTAATAATACTTATTTTTAAACTTTTATTTGCTTCTGCAACTTCTTTTGTAGAATATATTATTATATTTTTATTTAGTCTTTCTAATATTTCAGCATTACAATGTTCTGGATGTTTATGTGTTATTAAAATAATATCTACATTATTCCAAATATCAAAATATTCTTCTTTGTATTTTAAATTCCCTGGATCTATTAAAATTTTCTTTCCTTTTGTTTCAATTAACAAACATGATTGTGGAAATTTTGTAATTTTCATAATTTATCAAACCTCTCCTAACTTTTACTCTTTCCATATATTTATATCACAATTTACAATATTTTCATAGCTTTTTATTCATATTTCCATATAAATAATTAAAGGCTGTTACATTTATATATAACAACCTCTACTATCCTTATCTTGCGTTTCTATCTTTTTTCTTTGTTTTAGTAATATCTTCTTGTCCGTTTTTCATTTGCATTTCAATTTTTATTACTTCTTTAACTTTTGGTGTATCTTCTAAAATATAGTTTGCTGTTTTTAGATTTTTTCTATACTTATTTAGAATTGTAGTGCATCCATTTTGCTTTTCTTTGTATTCCTTTATTAATTTATCATCTGTGCAATTTCTTAGCTTATTTCTGTATTTTTGCCTTAAATTAGTAACATTTTCAATATCTTTTTCAGTTTGTGAAATATAACTTTTTACATCTTCTGTTGTTTTTAGTTTTGCTGTTACAATAAGTCTAACCTCATTAGAATATCGCTCCATTTTTCTTACTTCTTGTTTCATTTCTGGAGATAGTGGTTGATAGTTTTCTATTTTGGGTAGTAGACCTAATAAATGAAATAGTAGTAGAAATAGCACATCAATTCCACTCATTTTACTAACATCTTTGAATTTACCTTTATACTTGTAAACTCTATATTTTTGCTTTTTCTTTTTAGGGTGTATAAATTCCATATATCTATTTTGATAATAATACGGATTGTGTTCAACTTTGTTTGCAATGTTCTTTGGCAAATATTGTTCTCCTAAATGATACATTCTTACTGCTTGTTTATCATTTATTGAACGAATCGTTGGATATTTTCTATTATAATCATCATTGATTATATAACCCTTTTTAAGCATTATCTTTTTAAACTGCCCATAATTTATACACATTTGCATTGTTTCATCAATAGTTTTTCTTATTACATTATACTTTGTTGGCTCTCCTCGTTTTTCTGCAAAATATATACTTCTTGGTGTTTTTCCTGTTGGCTTTTCAATTACTGTTAGTCCATTTTCTCTACATAGTTCATCTGATAACTCTCTGAAATGATAATATGCTCCTTTGTTACAATTAAACTTTTTACCTGTAAACATATTAACGGAATTTACTACAAAATGATTATGATAAGTTCCTGTATTGAAATGAGTTGCAACTACTACTTGGTGTTCACTCCACATTCTTTCAGCAAGTTTTACTCCAATTTTATGTGCTAATTCTGGCGATATTTCTCCTGTTTTAAAACTTTGATATGCGTGATATGCAACATTTCCTGTGATTTTATCAAATCTATTTTGTACCATTGTCATTTCTTCATAAGCTGTTTCTGCTTTACAGTTTACTCCAGTTACATACATAGTTTTTTCATTTTTATCAATAGTTTTCTCATTATTTTCTGCATATTTTAATACTTGTTTTAAGTCTGCAAATGTTGTTTTCTCTGGATTTTTTGCATAGCTTATTACTCGAGATATATTATCTTTAATTGCCCATATTTTTGTTGTTGCCATTTACATCATCTCCGTTTTTATAATTATAAATATCTAAAAAATCACTTTGCATTGTTGCTATTTTCTCTTTTATTTCTTCATCACTCATATAAGGAAATTCATTTTTTAGTTCAACAATTCCATTGTAAATTTTACGAAGTTCTTCATCTGGTATTGAATAAATTTCTTTTTGTAATCCTGCTTTTCTTAAATAAGATGATAAATTCAAGTTACTTTTTTTAGCATTTCTTTGTAATTTTTTCTTTTCATTTTCACTCACTCTAACATTAATTCCTATTGTTCTATTTCTCATAATTTTTCACTTCCTTTTTGATAAATTTTCGTTTTATTTTTTATAAAATCTTTCTTAATTTTTTTCAATTTCTTGTTCGATTTTTGTGTGCATTTTTTTGTTTTTCTATTCTATAAGGTAGGGGTTATAGGGGAAGTTTTTCCCCTTTCAGCGTAAGCTGTCGGTTTTGTGGCAATACAAAACCTATGCTCGCTACACTTATAGACATTAAATTTGGCAATACATTAGCTTTTGCACTCCTACTTGCTTTTTCTTATACATATATTAGTTCATTTAATATAATTTCTTCTGCTGTACTTTTAAAATTATTCATCATACTAATCCAATATAATTGGTCTATATTTTTCATTTCTTCTGTCAGATTATTTTGTTGTTTTAGTTGTTCGATTATAATATTAATTCTATTGTCTGCTGTTTCTTGAATCTCTTTTAAATGTTTATTCAAAGTTCCGTTCACAAACATTATTGTATATTCTGCTCTCTTGTTTTCTTTTAAAAATTTTAATCTCATTCTTCCATATTTATTTAATATAATTTTTTCTTTTTCTAAAACTAAATTAGGCATATAGTAATCTCCAACCTTTGTATATTCAATTCCATATTTATTTTCAATTTTGTTTTCTTTTAATTCTTTGTTTTCCATTTTCAATTCCTCCAATTATTTAATTTTCTCAACTAACTTTTTCTCGTTTCTTTACTCTAATCGCTCCAACGATTCTATTTACTTTTTTCTGTGGATATTTTTTATCATCTGCTACTAATTCCACTAATTTAAAAAGTTTTTCTCCATTTTCATTTGTTTCATCTATTGTAAGATATTTTTTCTGATAACCTTTCTTTTGCTCATCTAATCTTGCTACTTCATAATAAGATACTTCGTAATAGTCATTTAATCGTTCAATATATTCTTCTAGTTCTTGCTTGTCCATCATAACTGTTGTTCTAACTTCTTTATCTTTTTCATCTGCAATAGTCATATCAAACATTCCATTTTGCATTAACTTGTATATCTGGTTAATAAATGTTTTTCTTAATTTCAAATTAACTAACTTATAATTGCCTTTGCTATCTTTTTCAACTGTAATACTTTCTAAAAACTTAGATATAAATTCTTGTTTTTCTTCTTTGTCTTTATTTTTCCATTCTGCCATTAGCATATCGTAAAATTTATTAGAACGGATTAGTTTTTCTTTTTCTACATCTCTATCTGCCATTAAATGTTGTGGGCTAAAACTTTGTTTATTTAAGTCTATTGTTTCAATTCGTTTTTGTTCTAACATTTCCAATTTTTCATCTATTGCTTTATATTCTTTGGAAAATTCTTCTACATCAACAATTTCTTTTAAATATGCCTCTTTTATTCTGCTTTTTTGATTTCTTAATGTGTTTATTTCTTTATCAAGTTTATCTGTATTTTTCTCTTTTTTATCTGCTAAAACAGGATAAAAGTATTTTTTTACTGTCATATCATATTCTATTAAATCCATTATCATTGGCATAACTTGTTCTTCTATTAAATCTTCACGAAGATACATTTTACAGTCTGAACAATGATAATACATATACTTTTTCTTTTTTCCTCCCGTTCCTTTACTTCCCATTAACTTGCCACATTTAGGACACTTCATTTTTTGCATAAAGATATATACTCTATCTCTGCAATATGCTCTTTGATTTTTCTCTTTTTGTATTTGTATATCTTCAAACATTGCTCTTGTTATAATAGGTTCAACAACATTAGGATATATTACTGGTTCTTTTCCTTGTTCTTTTGCAACTCTCTTAAATCTTTCATAATCTCCAACATAAATTTTATTATTTAATATTTTTTCTATGGTAGAATCATCCCATTTTTTAGGCTCTAAAACTTTTTCCTTATTCAATATATTTGCTATTGTTTGATAGCTTTTACCTTGTAAATATAGATTAAATATTCTAATAACAACATCTTTGGTAGTTTCATCAATTACCATCTTCTTTGTTGTATCTCTTTTATAGCCTAGTGGACAAGTTCCTGGTATATGTCCCGATTTTATTGCTCCTGTTAAACCGAATTTTGTTCTTTCTGATACTATCTCAATTTCTAGCTGTGATAAAACTGTTAGCATTCTTACAAAGAATCTTCCATTAGCTGAAGATGTATTTACATCATCTCTATCGCATACCAAATAGCAATGATGTTCTTCTAGTTCTGAAATTAGAACTTCTAAATCTCTTACAGACCTTGTAACTCTATCTAATTTATAGGCTACAATATAATTGATTTTACCTGCTTGCATATCTTCTAGCATTTGCTGAAATGCTGGTCTACCAGACATATTTTTTGCACTAATTCCTGCATCTTTGTAAACTTTATAGATTTTATAATCTTTATACTTACAAAGTTGTTTTAACTTTTCCTCCTGTTCTCCTAAACTAAATCCTTCTCTAACTTGATCTTCTGTACTAACACGAATATAAATTCCTGCTACTTTCCTTTCTTCATTCATTTTTACATATCCTCCTTCCAAATTGCTAAGACTGTTAAGGCTTTGCCTGTTACAGTGTTAGTATGCTTTCGCATATGAATAGAAAGGCAACTAAAAAAAGTGCCACATAGCATAGTTTTAGCTATTAGCACTTTTAGAGTCTTTATATTTATTATTACTATCTCTTTAATTTTCTTTTTAATACCACAAATAAACCAATATAGTATAATTTTTAAAAAACTCTAAAATGCTTTGCCGTTCTATGTTATGTATTTCCGCTGATATGTTCTTGTAATTTGGATAACGGATATTTTGTACTTAAATCATTTACATAGAAATAATCGTGTTCATTAAAGAATAGGTACAAGCTATCTTTAATAATTACTCTATGGGGCTCTACATACGCTAAATTGGTATGCTCAATAATTCTTAGACAACCATTTATTATTTGTGGCTGTTCCTTTCCTTTAAATTTTAAACGGCACGCCCATTCGATTTTAGAGAGTAATTCTTTACTCATATTGATTTCTTGTTTAATTATATGTAACATAATACCACAAAAACCTCCTTCTTTCAAGACTTTTGGTCAAAAAAAGACCGCTTCATTTTTGAAACGGTTTAAAGTTTTTGTGTTGTCAAATTCTTATAATCTTGAAATTAAGTTATATCAAGCATTATAGAGAGTTCGACAAAAACTCGTCTTGGTGCCGGTGGTGGGACTCGAACCCACACGCCATTGCTGACAACAGATTTTGAGTCTGCCCCGTCTACCAATTCCAGCACACCGGCACATTTAAACATAAAAAATATGTACTAATATATATTAGCACATATTAAAAAAAATGTCTAGCTATTTATAAATAACTTTTTACATATTATGTAACTATTTAAAGATAACAAATTTAAATTAAAAAGTTTATATACTTTTTATTCGTAACTCCCAACTACAAACAGTCTATAATTGCATAACAGACTATTAATCAAATTCTAATAACCTGCCCTGGAAATATAATATTAGGATTTGCAATATTATTTAAATTAACTAAATATGAAACAGAAACACCGTATATTCTAGCAATTTCAGATAAAGTATCACCTCTTCTTACTATATATCTATATCTACTATTTTGTTGTTCCATTGGTCTTAAAGTATTACTATTACTATCTGTAATTCTCAATTTTTGACCTGGGTAAATTAAATTAGGATTTTGAATATTATTTGCTTCTACAATACTAGCAATAGAAACACCGTAAGTTCTAGCAATTTGTGATAATGTATTTCCTCTTTTAACTGTATATGTTATACTACCTGTTCCTCTGGTTTCATTTCCATTAACAGTTGAATTTGTCAAAACCCTTAGAACTTGACCTGGATATATTAAATTAGGATTTGATATATTATTTATACTAGCTAATTCCTGTACTGTTGTTCCATATCTCTGAGCTATTCCAGATAAAGTATCACCCCTTTGCACTGTATAAAATTCAGTTTGAGTATTAATTATTCCAGTAGGATTATCAATTTGAGGTATTTCTGATGTATCATCTAAAAAAATCTCTCTTGTATATACATCTCTATCAACGTTACCACCAATTCCAGCTATTCTTCCTCTATCTGTATATTGAACACCTATCCATGTTTCCCAATTTGTTTGAACATTTATTAATTCATTGTAATCACCATAATATGCAAGCCATAATGGATAATTATTAGCTAATTCTCTACCAAATGTATTTTGTGCATTTGATAAATCACTATATATAACTACCTCTTTATTTGTAAGTCTTTTTACAGTTTCTAAAAACACCTGTGAAATATTATTTATTTCATTTACACCTACTCCTCCAAAAACCTCATAATCCATTGCTAATCTACAATCAGGTGATTTTCCTGCTATTACTGATGCAAAAAATCTTGCTTCTTGTTCTGCTTCTCCGTGTATTTGTTGCTGTTAAAAAATGATAAAATCCTACTTTTAATCCATTTGCTTTTGCATTTTCATAATTAACATCAAAATAAGGATCCTTAAAATTACCTTGACTTGATTTTATATATACAACCTCTATTCCAGATTGTCTAACTTGACTATAATTTATGTATCCCTGCCAATCACTAACATCTACTCCCTGATAATCAGGACTGGAAATTGATGTTATTGCATATGTCATACTTACATTAACAAAAAAAATTATTGCAAATATTAAAGATATGCTTAATAGCTTTTTACAAAATTTTAACATAAAAACCTCCATTCATATATTTATATATTATATGAATTAGAGGCTTTTTTGTTATAAAATTATTCTTTTATATCATATTCATAAACACATATTGTTTTTATCAAAGTTTTTGAAAAATCATCTTTTTCATTTTCAAATTGTAGAACTCTAAATATTGATTTATCTTTCAATTTAAGTTTTAACTTTGATGTATCTACTAATATTTTAGTTGATAAATCTTGTCCAACTGGCAAAGTTTTATTTTGATTATCATAAAAAATAATATTAGTATAATTTACCGCATTTGTTCCTTCTTTTAAATTAATTTTATAAAAGTTTATTTTGCTTCCACTATCTTTTAAAATTTCCTTTATTTCTTTTTCAGGATTTATATTAAATATATTTATATCATTATGATTTATTTTTTCCTCATCAATAGCTTTGTATATTGGTATATCTTCTGTAATAACTGTTTTTTCTAAAGCTGATTGTATATTTCTTACTGCTTTTTCCAATGATAATTTATATCCTATTTGTCTAGTGTTTTTACTTATTTCTAAAATACTAAATTTATCTTTTGGAAGTTCTCTATGTTTTTTATTTTTTATTTTAGATACTTTTGTACTATCTTGTGAAATACTTCCAAATATATCAAAATCTTCTTTACTTAATAATGTTTTTTCTTCAATCGCCTGTTTTTTCATTTGCTTTAAATTGTTTTCAATATCTTTTGGCATTATATTATTATTTTTAACAATATTTAATATTGGTAAAACATTAGTAGTTGTTAGATATATACTATCTGTTTCATCTTTTAACAATAATTTTCTTTGCATTTCATCCATAGTTTTTCCAATATTTTCAATATCTTCTTCATAATCAAATACTTTTGTTATCTTCTTTATAATGTTTACTTCTTCTGCTTCACCTTCTGCTAAAGTTGCCACTTCATCTTTATTACTATATTTCCAAAATTCAAAAATACTTCTTTTATGACTATCTATTTCATCTATATATGATGTTGCATTTTCAATTTTCTTTTGCATATTTTTTCTTTTAAGTTTTAGAGAATTTATATCCATTACTAAATTCTTCAATTCATTTTCTTTATTTTCTAGTTGTTTATATAATTGTATAATATCTTCAATTGTATAATTCCCCTTTTTTCTTTCTCTAGTTTTTATACTTACTTCTTCATTAATAGTTTGTTCATCTTCTTGTATTTGTTTTTCATTTATTATCCTTTTTGCTTTATGTCTTTTACCTTTGTTATTGTATTTAAAATAATATTTAAATTTACCAAAAAAAGTTTTCTTACATTCTAGAAATGTTGATATTTGTTTTTCCTTTGCCAAATATTCTATTTCTTGAGAGGCTATTTCTATTTTTAAGTTTTCTAATTTTTTCTTATCTTCTTCAATTAATTTTTGTGTTACATCATACTTATCTTGTCCCACTAGAATTTCTTCATTTATCCATGTTATTATATCTGAATATATTATTTTTCTATCTTCAATGTAAAATTCTAATTCTTCCATTTTATTTATACTTGTTTTAAATTCAAAATAATGTGGTAATTCTGTTTGTAAAATAAACATTGCTTTTAAAATTTTATAAAATTGAGTAGCTTTTACTTTATCGGTTAATTTTATCTTGTAGTTACTTTTTATTTTTCCATATACTTGAGTTTCACCAATAATGTTAATTGATAATTCATCATTTTTGTCACATACTTCATATATTAGTGGCCAGTCCTTTGTAAATAACCACATATAATTTTCTAAATCTTCTATTTCAGATTTTTTTAATATTTCATTACTATATTCAGCATTTCTAATTGGAACAAATACTTTACTTGATCTTCCTCTTTCAAGTTGTTTTTTTAATAAATAGAAAAATGTTGATGTGTCTGAACATTCTGTTGGTACTAACATGAAATATCTATCTGTCATTTCTGAATAATATACTTGCCATAAATAATTACCTTCAAATTTTATTTTAAATGGCATTTTTTTATTTAAGTCTGCTTGTTCTTTAGCTACTTTTTCTACATCTTCAATTTTAAACTGTTTTAACATTTTTAAAAACATTGTATGTTTTATGAAATTTTCTTCACTTTTATTATCTAAATATTGAACTAGAGGACTAGCATTTTTATATTTTTCTTGAATATCATCCATTCTATTAGTTGGTGTTAATAATATTTGAATATCTTTTACTGGTATATATCTATATTGTTTATATTGTTTTTCTTCATATGTTCTTGGCACTCTAAATCTTAATGGTTTAAAATTTTTTATATGTGTAGGAATTTTATCTAAATTTAAACCTAAATAATCTAGTTTTCCTATTATGCTATCATTTATATCTGATGCTTTTCTTGGCACTTTAACCTCTCCTTTATTATAGCTTATCTATTTTAATACATCATAGAAAGTTTTAAATTTATATCCTTGTTCTCTTAAATAAGATATTATATGTGGCAATGCTTCTGCTGTAACTTGTTTTAATGGTGAATCATGCATTAAAATAATTATATTATTTTTTTCACCAATTGTTTCTTGTAATCTTCCTAATTCAAATTCTATTGTTAAATTATTTGTTTCTGCATCACCTGTTAATACATTCCAATCTATATACATTATTTCATTTTGTTTTAATAATTCACTTGCTTGTGATTTTAGTGTAGCATATGATCCTCCTGTTGACCCTCCTGGAAATCTAAATATATGTGAGTTATATTCAGGTTGTCCAATTGCTTGTCTAACTGCATCATTACATTGATTATATTCATTCAAAACTGCTTCAGGAGAACTATATATGTTTGAATATACATGAGAATATCCATGATTTGCTATAAAATGCCCTTCATTATAAATGTTTTTAACTATGTCTGGTTTTTCTTTTACATTTGAACCTAAAACAAAAAATGTTGCTTTTACTTTCTCATTTTTTAATGTTTCTAATATTGTTGGAGTTACAGAAGATGGTCCATCATCAAATGTTAAATATGCAATTTTATCTTCTGATTTATATATATTTTCAATATTTTGTCTTCCGTGTTTGTGTTAGTTTTGGTAATCTTTCTTCTTTTATTCTTTTTTCTTCAGCTTCTTTTTTTGCTTGTTTTTCTTTTTCTTGAAAGTTTATTGATTGTAATTGCGCTTCATATTGTTTATATACTTTATGCCCATTCATTATTGTAATGGAATTTTTTATTATGATTATAAGACAAATTAATATACCTATACACATAATTGGTATAAGAACTTTTTTCTTGTTTATTTTATTAGGTGTTTCAATTTTGTATATATTAAATTCTCCTCTATCTTTAATCATTTCTTTA
>CANTHA010000015.1 GCA_947653375.1 uncultured Clostridium sp.
AATTTTGTTTTATTTTCTTCATATATATCAATAACTCTATGTGTTATTATATCTCCTTCTAAATCTTTAAATGATATTATATCATCTATTTTTATTTCATCTTGTTTTACTTCTTTTACAAAAACTGCATCACCAATTCTAATATTAGGTTCCATACTTTCTGATACAATTATAAAATCTTTATAACCTAAAAATGAGGGTATTTTATCAGGGTTTATTATTGCTTTTATTACTAAAACGCTATTAATTATTAAAATTGGTATGATAAATATATATAGTATTATACTTATTGTTTTTCGTATTTTTCTATTTCTTATATTTATTTTCTTAAAGTCATGTATTTTGTACATTTAATTTCTCCTTATCTTCTGTTATGAGTTTATTTTATCATAAAATTTATTTTGAAACAATATATAATAAATTTAAGTTTAGACTTTTTTATTTTAATTCAAAAGTTATAATATATAGTAAAATAGTATAATGCGCAGTTTGGGAAGACATTTATTACTATAGATAAGCTAGATTAATTCTTCTATATTTGAAATTTATTAAACTTATTTATATGATTAGTCTGACCAGTAAATTGTACTATTTTACTATATATTATATCTTTTGTATAAACTAATAATTTTCTAAAAACTGAAAATTGAAATAATAAATATGTCACTAAAATGTAATATTACTTTTCTTTACTTTATTAATTTATGCATATATAATAGTAATACCACAAAAGTTTAGGAGGATAATATGTTTTTTTACGATTTTGAAATGTTAGATACTTTTATTGATAGTAATTTGATATCTTGTATAAGAACTGAAGAAGAACAAATTTTAAAAATTCATAATATATATAATTTAAAAAAAGAAAATTTAACAAATATAATCACAAACTTTGTTAATTTAACTAATTTTATTAATGATAATAAAATTAAGGATTTTAGTAATATTATAAATTCTCTTAAAGAATCTTTTGAAAAGCTAGAAAACATTTGTAACTATTCAAATAATTTGAAAGATACTCTTAAATTTATAATATCATTATATGATAAAAATATAGAAAATAACTATAATGAAATTAAAGCCGAATTAATTGAATATAACAAAAAAAGTGATCAATTATATTCTATTATATTTGAATTTGAAGATAGTTTTGCAAAAATAATTTCTACAGCTTTAACTATATCACCTTATTCAGATCAAATAAATATTGAATCTAAAAATAAATTTAAAGTAAAAAATGATATAGAAGTAAATCGTCATGATAATAATATTTTAATTATTTCTGAAAAAGATCAAAAAGCATATTTGCCATATAGTTTTAATACTATTAAATCTATATTTGATAATTCTAAAAATAATTATGAAACTATGCAAGATGTTATACAAGATTTATATATTTTACCTTTAAATAAGTTTAAAAGTTCTGCAATTTCTCGTTTTAGAGAAGCTTTTAAGCTTATGAGAGAAAAAGAAAATTCTTCGATTCCTAAAGCATTAGATTTAGCATTAGAATTAATTTTTAAAGATAATTTAAATCCTATTATAATTGCTGCATGTAGAAATATTGATGAGTTAGATATTTATTTAGATTGTTTAGATAAAAATGAAACAAATGAATTCAAATGTTTTGAAATAAAATTTGAAATGTATCCTAAAAAATAGTTAATAGTATTAATTTTTATTTATTCATTATATTTTTCATAATAAATCATAAATTTTTGTTTAAAATAATTTTATTAGGAGAATATTATGAATCAAATTTTAAGTACTAAATTTAAATCTACAAAACAAGAAAAGTTTTTTAAATTTTTATTTATTTTATCTGTTTTGGTAATGTTGGCTATTATTTCTTTTATTGCTATTTATTATTATTCAGCAAATAAAAAGGAAAATTTATCACAATTATTAGCAGATAATTATAAAATAAATCAATTATATGCAAATAGTAAAACATATGATAATTCTATTTTTGGTATGATTAAAATACCTAAAATAGATATAAGTTATGTTATTTTTTCAGAATTAACTGAAGAATCATTAAAAATATCTCCTTGTAAGGTGTATGGTAATTTTCCTAATAGAAAAGGAAATTTATGTATTGCTGGTCATAATTATGATAATAATTTATTTTTTAGTAATTTAAAAATGCTAAATAGTAATGATAAAATTTATATATATGATTCAAATAATAAAGAATATATATATACAGTTTTTAATATTTATCAAGTAAAATCGGATGATCTTTCCCCTATTTTTGATTACAATAAAAATGAAAAAATATTGACATTAATTACATGTAATAATTTAAATGATAATAGAATAATTGTTAGAGCAAAACAAAAATAAGCCTTTATGGCTTATTTTTATCTATTATAAACTTTTATAATCATTAATTTTTTTATAAGCATATACTGCTGATATACCAAAGATTACTACTAATAATGCTACTGGAATTGAACTTTCTAAACCTGTTTTTGGTAAATCTGTATTATTATAAACACTTGTATTAGTTATATTTGGTTTATTTGTATTGTTGTTAATATTAGTATTTTTTGTTGGCACATTTGGGTTATTAGTTGGATTGTTACTTGGGTTATTACTTGGGTTGTTAGTTGAATTATTGTTAGTATTAGTATTTAATGTACTTGATAAATCAGTAAAAGTACTATTATCATCAGCATATACAGTAGTAGCAAATAACATTACTATAACACTTAATAACAAAATTGAAACTGTTTTAATTAAATTTGTTTTTTTCATAAAAAATTCTCCTCACTTATATATATTTATATTAGTATTGATTTAACTATCTCTTATTATTCATTTATTATTGATAGTTTTTGAAAATATAAATTATAATTCTTTTATTCTTCAATTTATATTTTATACTCTATATCTTAATATGTCAATACTTTTTTTATTATTTTATATTACATTTTTATTACAAAAAATATTACAATATTTTATTTTTTTAGACATTAAATTTAAATAGTACTATATCTCCATCTTGCATAATATATTCTTTTCCTTCTGATCGAACTAATCCTTTTTCTTTTGCAGCTATCATTGAACCTTCTTTAATTAAATCTTTATAAGAAACAATTTCTGCTTTTATGAATCCTCTTTCTATATCTGTATGAATTTTTCCAGCAGCTTGTGGAGCTTTAGTTCCTTTTTTTATAGTCCATGCCCTAACTTCTGGTTCACCTGCTGTTAGAAATGACATTAATCCTAGTAAATCATAACTTTTCTTTATTACTTTATCTAATCCAGATTCAGATAATCCTAATGCTTCTAACATTTCTTTTTTATCTTCATCATCTAATCCTGAAAGCTCTTCTTCTATTTTTACACATAAAGGAACCACTTCTGCGTTTTCTTTTGATGCATATTCTTTTACTTTTAAAACCATTTCATCATTTTCACTATTTTCAAGTTGCTCTTCAGAAATATTAGCTATATACAAAATTGGTTTTGTGGTAAGTAAAAACATTTCTTTTACCATTTCTTGTTCATCTTCATTAAAATCAATTGCTCTTGCAGAAATACCATTTTCTAAATTTTCTTTGATTTTCTCTAATAAATTAATTTCTTCTTGATATTTTTTATCTGCTTTTAAATTCTTTTTTGCTTTTTCTAATCTCTTGTTTACTGTTTCTATATCTGAAAAAATTAATTCTAAATTTATTGTTTCTATATCTCTTATTGGATCAATACTTCCATCTACATGAACTATATTTGAATTATCAAAGCATCTTACAACTTCACATATTGCATCTGTTTCACGAATATGTGATAAAAATTTATTTCCTAATCCTTCTCCCTTACTAGCTCCTTTTACAAGTCCTGCAATATCAACAAATTCAATTACTGCATGAGTTGTTTTCTGTGGATTATACATTTGTGCCAATTTATCTAATCTTTCATCTGGTACAGGAACAACACCTACATTTGGTTCTATTGTACAAAATGGATAATTAGCACATTCTGCCCCTGCTTTTGTGATACTATTAAACATTGTACTTTTTCCAACATTTGGAAGACCTACTATTCCTAATTTCATTTTTCACTCTCCTATCACTATAAATGTTACATTTATTATTTTATATTTATTAAATTTTGATAAATTATTTTTTCTTATTTTTTATTTCATATAATATTTTCTCTTTAAATTTATCTATTTCCATTGTTCCCATATCTCCACCTTCTCTTGAACGAATTGCAACTAAATTTTCTTCTACTTCTTTAGGTCCAACAACTAACATATATGGGATTTTTTGAAGTTGTGCTTCACGAATTTTATATCCTGTTTTTTCATTTCTGTCATCTACTTCTACACGAATTCCTTCTTTTAATAAATTTTCTTTTAGGCTATATGCATATTCATGTTGATTATCTGTTATTGGTAATATTTTTACTTGTGTTGGTGAAAGCCATGTTGGAAGAAATCCTTTTGTTTCTTCTAATAAAAATGATATAAATCTATCAGAGCTTCCTAAAATTGCTCTATGTATTACAACTGGTCTGTGTTTTTCTCCATCTTCTCCTATATATTCAAGCTCAAATCTTTCTGGTAATGCAAAATCTAATTGACAAGTTGGAATTGTTACATCATGATTTAATGCTGTTTTTATTTGTATATCTATTTTTGGGCCATAAAATGCTGCTTCACCTTCTGCTTCATAGAAAGGTATTTCTAATTCTGTTAATATTTCTCTTAATCCACTTTCAGCAGTTTCCCACATTTTATCATTATCTATATATTTTTCTTTATTATTTTTATCTCTTAATGATAATCTGTATTCAAAACTAGATGCAGGAAAGCCAAAATCTTTTTGATATACTTCTACTATTAATTTTAAGACTTTGCCAACTTCTTCTTTTATTTGATCTGGTCTTACAAATAAATGTGCATCATTTTGACACATTTGACGAACTCTTTCTAATCCACATACACTTCCACTATCTTCATATCTAAAGTCATGTGCAAGTTCACCAATTCTTATTGGTAAATCACGATATGAATGCATTTTATTTTTATATACTAACATATGATGTGGACAATTCATTGGTCTTAATACTATTTCTTCATTTTCCATTTTCATTACTGGAAACATATCATCTTTATAGTGTTCCCAATGTCCAGAAGTTTTATATAAATCAACATTTGCAAGTGATGGAGTATATACATGGTTATATCCTAAAGAGATTTCTTTATCTTGGATATATCTTTCTAATATTCTTCTTATTGTTGCTCCATTTGGTAAATACATTGGAAGTCCTGAGCCTACTAATGGGTGTGTCATAAATATATCTAAATCTTTACCTATTTTTCTATGATCTCTTTGTTTTATTTCTTCAAGTTTTTGTAAGTGTTCCTCAACTTGACTTGCTTTTGGAAATGATATTGCATAAATTCTTTGAAGCATTTTATTTTTTTCACTACCTCTCCAATATGCACCTGATGAAGATAATATTTTAATTGCTTTAACTTTACCAGTTGTCATTAAATGAGGTCCTGCACATAAATCTGTAAAGTCTCCTTGTTTATAAAAACTGATTTCTTCTCCTTCTGGTAATTCTTCTATTAGCTCTTGCTTATACGGTTGTTCTTCCATTAATTTTAAAGCTTCTTTTTTAGGTAAAGAAAATTTTTCTATTTCTATATTTTCTTTAATAATTTTTTTCATTTCTTGTTCAATTTTTTCTTTATCTTCATCTGTAAAAGGTTTTTCTATATCAAAGTCATAATAAAATCCTTCATCAATTGATGGTCCTATTGCAAATTTTACATTAGGAAATAGTCTTTTTACAGCTTGTGCCATTATATGTGATGTTGTATGCCAATATGCTTTTTTTCCTTCTATACTACTTTCAAAAGTTTCTATATTTAAGTTACAATCGTCATTTAGTTCATATCTTAAATCTTTTATTTCTCCATTTACTTTACCACATGTTGCCATTCTTGCTAATCCTTCACTTATTTTTTTAGCAACTTCTAAAATTGTTGTTCCTTTTTCTACCTCTATAATAGTTTTATCTTTTAATGTTATTTTTATCATGTTGTTACCTCCTTACTTATTTTTTTATACTTCGTTTCGCACAGCTATTTATATGTTGCAAAATTCATTTCTTGAATTTTGCATAAGTTATCTGTAGCTCACTTCGTTTCGCACAGCTATTTATATGTTGCAAAATTCATTTCTTGAATTTTGCATAAGTTATCTGTAGCTCACTTCGTTTCGCACAGCTAACTTAAACACTCCTAGGCTATGCCATAGGAGTGCATTATTTACACGGTTCCATCCTATTTTTTACTTAATTTATTAGATTGTAACGTATCTAAAACGTCTAGCTTATTCACTAGAAACTTTGAAGAGTTAGTTTTTCAAATATGTTTTCTCAAATTGGCTTCCAGCCATGGCCAATTCTCTCTTTGAGTAACTTCTATTTTACTTTTTCTCTTACTTGTCTTTCTGTATATTATTTTAATATTTTTATTTATAAAAGTCAATAGAAATTCTTTACTTTTTTATTACTATACTATATAATTGTTAATGTTAAGTGGTAATACTAAATGCTTCTATAGCTCAGTTGGTAGAGTGCAGCCTTGGTAAGGCTGAGGTCACCGGTTCAATCCCGGTTGGAAGCACCAATCTTTATAATTTTTTTAAGATATTACAGATTAACATAGAATATTTTTGATTACTCCATTAAAATTAATTTTCAATTCCTTTAAAAAATAAAAGAAAATAGTTGAAATCTTTCTAATCTCAACTACTTCCTTTTTGTCCACTTTAATCAGTTATATTTAGATGTCTTTATTGGCTAAGAAATAGACAAACTCTAAAAACCAATCATCTCTAAATATAGCTGTCATAGTGTTAACAGGGCAACCAGGGAAAGTCTTGTTATGCCATTCTTCATATAATTTTGAGAATGTTGGAAAATCACAATTTATTTCTCCGTAATCATTCAATTTTTTCAATAATTGCCGTAAGTGTACTTCTCCCTTAGGATAAACTGTTAATGCTTTCATTATACACACCTCCTAATGAATCCATTTCTGAAGGTGTGTGACCTTCAGAAATACTAATGATTTTCTAAAGGTCAAGTAAAATAACCTATATTTATATTATACTATATTTAACATAAATGTCAAATTTATGAGGATGGTTTTCTATATAAAAACTTTACTATGAGGACTAAAAAATCAAAAAGGAGTAGTTGTAACTATTCCTTTTTGATTTTAGTAACTTTATTATTGATTAGTTAAACATATTTTTTATTGCTTTTTTTCTAATTCTTTGAATGGCATTATCTATTGACTTTACTGGAGAATTCAAATTTTCTGCTATTGTTGTATAACTGTCTCCCCTAACAAATTGTTTAAGTACTTGTTTTTCAAATTTACTTAATGATTTAATTACAATATTTTGTATTTCTTCATAATATTCTTTCTTAGTTATTGTATCTAAAGGATCTTCAACTGTTTTACTATCAAATGTATCAATTAATTCAACACTATTTTCATCATTATTATCATATGCAGCAGTATTTAAAGATAAATACGAATTTAATGGCATATGTTTTTGTCTATTAGATGTTTTTATTGCAGTTATTAATTGACGCTCAACACAAATATTTGCAAAAGATTTAAATGAATTTTGTTTTGTACCATCAAAACTCTTTATAGCTTTAAATAATCCAATCATTCCTTCTTGTGCAATATCCTCTTTTTCTGCTCCTACCATAAAATATTTACTTACTTTTGCATTAACTAAGTCTTTGTATTTTTCTAATATATATGATAGAGCTATTTGATCTCCATCTCTTATATAGGATATAATTTCTTCATCAGTTAAATTTCTATATTTGTCTGTAGTAAAAAATACATCACCTTTCTGCATATGTCAAAATACCCCCAAAAATGTGCTTTTTTGTATTATATCTGTGAAAAATGGCAATGTCAAGCAGTTTTTTAAATATTTTATAATTATTTTAATTCATTTTTTAATATATTCCATATCTCATCAGATTCCATACCTTTTTGCCATGAACCTACTCCAGCCAAGTTATTTTCTTTTATTAATGAAATTTTGGCTTTTAGTGAATCTATATCTTCAATCCATATTTGTTTTTTATTTCCCTCATCTTCATATTCAACATAATTTTGTTTTAAATTATCATCCCACTTTTTTTGTGTTCCTTCAGGTATAATGGAATAAGTATTTTTCATTGATACAGTTTTACTTGTAGACTTTCCTTCACTATTTGTTGTCCATACTCTTGTATAAAAAGGTATTGCTAATATAATTTTATTTGGTTCAATCTCTTCAGTTTTTAAGAACTTATTTAAACTTAATTTTACCCAATCATATCCGGCAGTTGTTCCTGGTTTTGTGCTAGATACTCCATATTCGTCATATGCCATGAATACTATATAATCTGCTACTTTTCCTATTACATGTCTATCAAAACACATTGACCACGTCTCTCCCCCATCAGGTGCTGTAACATCTACAGATGTTACTAATTTTTTATCTTTTAATCTTGGTGTCAATTCTATAATAAATCTTGAATATAAATTTTTATCTTGTTGTTTCATATTTTCAAAATCAATATTAACTCCATCAATATTGTATTGTATACACTTATTTAAGATACTTTCTATTAATTCTTTTCTTGCTTTATAGCTATTCATTATTTTAGATGTTACTTCTAATCCTGCCTCTGCATTAGAAACCATAGGCCAAACTTTATATCCATTTTTATGTGCCCATTCAATATATTGTTTACCTTTTTCTCCTATATTTTCTTTTAAGTTGCCTTTTTCATCTAAATAGAAAAATGCTGGAGATACTACATTAATACCTTCAATGCTTGTCCCACTTCTGTCAGGGGCTGAACCTACTGGTGAAAAATAATCCCAAGTTAAATTAATTTTTCCTTCAATTTGTTTCTTTTCTTCAGTTTTTTCCCTAACTATCACTTCATTAGTCAATTTATTAGATTTAATATATCCAATTTTCCCATTTTGTGTTCTTATTTTTGTAAATTTCTCATCTGATGAAATAATTATTACATAATCATCTTTTTTTAATCTATCTACTGTTTTAGCTATAAAATTTGTTGATGACTTAACAGATATATTTGATGTAACATTTGCTTTTTTCTTTTCTCTATCTAATGAATCAATTGTTACTACTTTTGATTTATTTAAATTTTCAATTTCTATATTATATACATCTTTCATTTCTGAAATTGGTAAATACGTAGTATTTCCTTTTTTAGTAATTGAAGATTTCATATTTTTGTCTGAACCATTAATTGTTATTTTATTACTATTTAAACTAATTTCTGCAATTTTTGTATCATATGTTGTTATAATTTGATTTGTTTGTTCTTCTTCATAAATGTATTTATCAAAAAAATTTGCTACATCTTCTTTTGATAAGTATATAGTATCATTTTCAATTAAAACGTCATTTTTTAAATTTGATGTTACATTTTTATTATTAATTACTAAATTTATTGTTTTATTTTTATCTAAAATTATAAAATTATTGGCAACTAAACATATGATTATAAATAATATAATTCCTATAATTATACTTAAAATTTTTGTAATACTATTTTTTTGTAATTTGTTTTTCTTAACTTTTTCCATTACTTTCTCCTTTTTGTATTTTAGTCTCCTATGTAATTTAATGATTCAACCCCACAGCTATAAAGTGTTGTACTATTATGTGGATAAAAAGCAAAATATACTTGCCCATTTGGCTGATAGAAAACAATTCCTGTTTCATAATGAGGATTTATATCCTGTGAAAAGTCATGTCTTTCAACCTTATATGTATAATTTTTTCCATCATATATACAAGTTCCATCTGGATTAAGAACAAATATAGTTCCAAACTCTGGATCTTTATATTTACCATATTTTACTGTAATATTTCCAACTTTTAAACCTTTTTTTGCTTCTTCTGCTGCTTTTTCGGCCGCAATTCTTTCTTCTTCAGCTTTTATCTCAGCTTTTGCTGTTTCTATGCTTTTCTTTTTAGTTTCTAAAGCTGTTACTTTTTCTTCAACTTCTGTCTTTACATTATCTGTTATTATTTCTTCATTTTTCTTGTATTCTTTTACTGTTTGTGTTACTGCTTTTTTTAATTCATTTTTACTTATATTATTTAAGTTTATATCTATTTTTTTATTTTGCTCAATTTCTGGTATTATGAATGTTTCATCATATTTTGTTAATGTGATTGTTTCTCCTGTAGGTGTTTTTACTTCTGTTTCAGAATTTTTTGGAATTGTTATGTCTGACTTTAAATTTGCTGTTTTTGTTTCCTCTGTTTCTAAATTGTTTTCATTTTTATTAGTATTTATTTCAGTAATCACTGTATTTAATGGTTTATATAAATCTTCATTTCCTTTTTCAATATGAATATACCAAATATATTGTTTTAATTCAATATTATATAAAAATTCTACTTTTGATGGTTCTTTATATTCGACATTTATTACTTTTTCATCGTCTGTAATATGATATGCATTAGCATATTCTTTATTATCTTTTGAATAACTCATAACCATTACTGGATTAGCATTTTCTTCTAATTCACAAAATTGTATATTTGTATTTTGCATATCTACTTGCAATCCATATTTTTCTGCTTCAGCTAAATGTTTATTCTCAATTGCTTCTTCTAAATATGCATAATATGTATCTCCCCAAGTTGTTCCTGTTGTTTTGTTTTTATTTATATATTTATAACCAAAATATCCACCAACTATAACTACTAGTAGTAATAATATTATTACTAATGATATTATAATTGCTTTTTTGCTTTTCTTTTTTTCAGTATTTTCTTCTAATTTATCTGACATTTTAAATCCTCCTATTTTTTAACTATATGCACATTATATCAAAACTTTTTTTAGTTGTATATGTTTTTATAAATTTTAATATAATAAGTTATAAAATAAGGGAGAAAAATATTATTTTTAATCATCGCGTAAGCAATCAAACGAGCGAAAGCGAGTGCGATTGGAGCAATCTACATTATTATTTAAAATTTTGTAGATTGCGACAAACAAGATGATAAAAAATAATATTTTTCTCCCTTATTTTAATAATATTTATGTATTATCTCTTCATACTTTTTAAGATCTGTTTCTTTTCATCAGTTATTCGATATGATTCTATTGCCTTTTGTAAAGATTTATTATATGTAAATTTATCTAATTTACAATTTTTTAAATACATAATAGTTTTATCATAATATTTAATTAAGCATATTGAAACTGCCCAAGCAACTGCCATTTGTACATAATATTTATCACTTTTTATATTATCAAATATTTTAAAATCCTCTTCCAAAAAACTTTCTTCAATATAAAAATCTAAAATCATAACTATTGCAAATCTTACTTCAAATTCTTCATTTGAATTTAAATATTTTTGTATAAAATTCCACATTTGTTCTTTATGTTTTTTAGTTATTTTTAAACCAGCACAAAAAACATCACATATAGCCCAATTATCTATTTTAGGAATAAAAGTTTTAATATATTTAAAAATATAGTTAATATCTTCATTTTTTGATAATCCTATTAACATACCTTTTAACATTATTTCTTCATAATATAAATCATCAATATTTTCAAAAAGATCTTTTAGAGAATACCTTTTAAGTAATTCTTTTGCATAATTTCTAAGCACTGGTACTCTTACTCCAATTATATTATCTACTCCTGGACATAATCCACTGTGAAAATCTTTGTATTTTTCATCTGATAATTCAAATAATTCTTTTTTTATTTTTTGTTTCATTTTAACCTCTTATTATAGTATATATCATAAATTTTGATAAAGTAATTAAATTTATTATTTTAAAATTCTTAAAGTATTAAATATAGTAATTAAAGTTGTTCCTACATCAGCAAAAACTGCTTCCCACATATCTGCCACACCTAATAAACTTAATAATAAAACTAATAATTTGACTCCTATTGCAAATGTTAGATTTTGTATAATTATTTTATTTGTTTTTTTAGATATTTCTATTGATTCTAGAGTTTTGCTAAGTTCATCTGTCATTATTACAATATCAGAAGCTTCAATTGCAGAACTTGATCCTATACCTCCCATTGATATTCCTATGTCTGCTCTTGCTAAAACAGGACTATCATTTATTCCATCTCCTACATATGCAATTTTTTTATTTGTTTTATTATTTTCAAGTATTTTGTCTAATTCATTATATTTATCTTGTGGTAACATTTCTGATTTTACTTCTTGAATTCCTACTTCTTTAGCAATCTTTAAAGCTACATCTTTTTTATCTCCAGTTAGCATTTTTGTTTTTATTCCTCGTTTAGCTAATTTTAACATAGTTTCTTTTGCATCTTTTTTTATTTCATCAGTTAAAGTTAAAGAACCAATAATTTTATCATCTATTTTCAAATACAAAGTTGTTCCTTCTTCTTTTTCATGTTTGTCAACTTCAATAAAATTTTCATTTCCAATTTTTATATTATGATTTTCATAATTATAAGTGATACCTTTTCCTGCTTTTTCTTCAAAATCTTTAACTTTTGTTGTATCAATTTCATTATCAATTTTTTCCAATATAGATTTTGCAATTGGATGATTTGAAAAGCTCTCACCCATAGCAAAATAGTTTAAAACCTGTTTTTCACTATAATTTTCGTCTAATATTTTTATGTTATTTACTACAAATTTTCCTGTTGTTATTGTTCCTGTTTTATCAAAAATGATTTGACCAATATCCTTTATTCCATCTAAATAATCACTACCTTTTATTAGTATTCCTCTTCTTGAAGCCTTTCCTATACCGCTAAAATAGCTAAGAGGAACTGAAATAGCAATTGAACATGGACATGAAATTACTAAGAAAATAAGTGCTTTATAAATGCTTTCACTATATGTTGTATTTTTAAATATTATTGGCATAAATACTGCAACTATAATTGCTAATATAAATACTATTGGTGTATATATTTTAGCAGCTTTTGAAACAAAAGTTTCTGTTTTTGCTTTTTTATCTGTTGCATTTTCTACTAAATTTAAAATTTGATTTACTGTGCTATTTTCATATATTTCTTCTACTTTTATTTCTATTAATCCTTGTACATTTATTCCTCCTGATAGTACTTTTGAATTTTTTTCAACTTTTATTAATTCACTTTCTCCTGTTAAAGCTGAATTATCAATTTCAGCATCACCATTTATTATAATACCATCTAATGGGATTTTTTCACCTGTTTTTACTAAAATAATGTCTCCAATTTTTACTTCTTCTGGATTTACTTTAGTAACCTCTTCCCCATTTTTTAAATTTGCATACTCAGGTTTTATATTCATTAAATCTGAAATAGATTTTCTTGTTTTACTAACTGCTCTAGCTTCTAAAATTTTACCAATTTCATATAATGTTATTACCATAACACCTTCCATAGATTTATCTACAAAACAAGCCCCAATTGCTGAAATGGTTATTAATGCATTTTCATCTAATACATGATTTTTTGTGATTTGTGTAAATGCTTTTTTAGATGTTCTTGATAATAAAATAATTAGTGAAATAATAAGAGTTGCTATTTTTATTGTATTATTATCTATTAAATATGCTCCAACTAAGTAAATTGCAACACCTAATATTAATCTGAAAATATCAAAATGATTTCTTTGTGGTTTTTCCTCATTTATTTGTTTTTCATCTAAAACTTCTACTCCTGGTTCTATGCTATATACAATATCTGTAATTTCTTTTTTTATATTTGAAGTTTTATCTGTTTGAAATGATAACTTTAATGTAGAAAAATTAACTGTTACATTTGAGTATCCTTCTGTTGATGCTACCTTATCTTCTATCTTTTTTGCACAATTTGCACAATCTAAATTTTTTAATGTGTATCTATAATTCTTCAATATGTTCACGACCTTTCTTTACTATTTCTTCTATGTGCTGGTCATCTAAACTATAAAATACTTCTTTACCAACTTTTCTAAATTTTACAAGTTTAGATTGTTTTAATATTCTTAATTGATGCGAAATTGCTGATTGTGTTGTTTTTACTATATTTGCTATATCACATACACATAATTCATTTTCCATTAGTAATGAATAAATTATTTTCATTCTTGTTGAATCAGCAAATACTTTAAAGAATTCAGCTAAATCGTATATTACATCATCTTCTGGCATTACATTACCTCCTTTTATATTAACATATGATTACTTGTTCATATATTCATAATATTATTATATTTTGTTTTTGTCAATACTTTTTTATTTAAAATTTTAATATTTATTTTGTATCATATGTCGAAATTATTCATATTATGTTATAAAGGAGGAATTAAAATGTTTAGAAGAAAATGTTATTGTATGAATAATAGTTATAAAAATAATTCATGTGAAATGCAAAATGATATTATAGAAGATAAATGTAATAATGTTGTTTCATATGAAAATGAATATGATAGCTGTGATTGTGGCTTTGATGAAGAATATAATGTATTTCCTGAAAATCCAATGTTAGCTCAAAGCTATGTACCTTATCAATATATGGATAAAACATTTAAACCATGTGTTGGATTAAAAATGGGAACAATTTTCCCTGAATTAGTTAGTCCTTATGTTCCAGGTCAATCTATGGAAGAAATTAAGTATCTTAAGGCTACTAACGAAATTGGAAAGGGGTGTAATAAATGTCAATAAACGAAAATAGAAATTGTGGTTGCAATAATAATGAAAATGAAGAAATAATAAATATTTCATGTAATTCTTGCAAATGCGAAAAAGAAAGAAAAATTGACTGTGAAGAAAGAAGAGAAATGATTAACCAAATTAGATGTTATGAATTTGCTATTAACGAACTTGCTTTATATTTGGATACTCACCCAGATGATCAAAAAGCTCTTTGTTTGCACAGAAAATATTGTAAAATTGCTAAAGATTTAAAAGATAAGTATCAAAAAGTTTATGGACCTCTTACTATTAATTATCCATGTAATAAATGGAGATGGTTAGAAGAACCATGGGTTTCGTTTGGTTTGGGAGTAGTATAAACTCTTTTGAATAAAATTTGATTTAGAGTTTAATTTAAGATTTTAAAATTAAGAAATTGTGTTATTTATAGGCTTGTCCTCTGTTGTCTGCTTTTGTAACTAAAATAATAAGTTCATTTTGATTTAATTCATAAATAATTCGATAATCGCCGAACTCTAAGTCGATATTCATTTTTACAACCTACCATTTTCTCTATATCACCATTTGGCAGGTTGTAGATTGCCTTATAAATTCGTAATCTTTGAATTTTATCTTGTTTTTCAATAAATTTGAGAGCTTTTGGTCTAATTTTTATCTTGTAAATCATCGTAAGTCAACCCCTCTCTTTTTAGTATTTCTTCAAAAGATACTGCATTTTTTAGTTCTTTTTCTTTAGTATCTTTGCTTTCTGTTAAATAGTCTAAATACATTACTTTTTCTGTAATATCCATGTTTTCTAAAATGACAGTGGGCTCTAACCTTAATAGTTCAGAATCAATTGCTTTTTCCATTAGAATTTTAATAGAGTTTAGACATTCTGTATTAAGTCGTGGTGTCATTTTGATTACATCTTTAATTGCTTGGATTTGTGCTTCAGACATAAACATCAGCTCCTTTCTTTTTAATTTATGTATTTATTATAGCAAGTTTAACTTGAATTTACAATCTTTATTGTGAATTTATTAGAAGTTTGACTTTAAAACTTTAAATGGCTTTGAATTTATAATAAATATCAATATTACTATCATCTATTTCAATCTTATCAATTAATTTTAAAAGTAAATTTCTATCTATGTTATTTTCATTAAATTCTAATAATTCTTTTGTATTATTAATTAATTCTTCTTTTTTTAGCGTATTTTTGCTAATAGTTTTTTCCTTTTGAACTCGATTTTGTAAAGATTTTTTATCTGTTTCATATTGTTTAGAAAGTTTAATAAATAGATCTTCTGTAATAATTCCTTTTACTTTATCTTCATATAAAGATTGAATTAAGTTATCTTTTTCAGCTATTTTAGAATCTAAATAATCTAATTTTTTATTATCTGTTTGAGTGTTAGAACAGATATATTCTAATTCTTCGTATTTTAGGAAATTAGCAATATTTTCTTTTAGACTAGTAATTACACTATCAATTAAAGTATCTTCTCTTAAATGGATATTTGAGCAAAATTTGCTACCATTTCTTTTATAAGAAGAACAAATACATCTAAAATATTTTCCATGATTTTTATTATAGGTTATTTTTGATTTACACTTTTTGCATAAAACTAGACCTTGTAATAAATGAGGAGAAGAAGCGGTATAATTCCATTCATTTGATTTTTTATCAAGCATAATTTGAACACTATTAAAAATATTTCTATCAATAATTGGGTTGTGATTATTTTCAATAATGATATGTTGATGTTTTGGTACATCAATAATTTTTTTTGTTTTATAATTTAGTTTGCTATATTTATGTTGTACTAAATCACCTGTATAAATTCTATCTCTAAGAATTTTAGAAATCATGGTTGTACTCCATAAATTTGTTTTGTTGTTTGGATTATAATAGTTTGTAGTTTTTCTTTTATAGGCAAGTGGTGTTAGTATTTTATTTGTATTTAGATATCTACATATTTCAGTTTTATTGTTTCCAGCATAATACATTTCAAATATTTTTTGAACAATAGGAGAGACTTCATAATCTACTAAAATGATATTCTTGTCCTTTTCATCTTTTTTATAACCATAAGGTAAAAAAGATTTTATGTTTTGTCCGCTAGATGCTTTTGTTAGTAAGCTAGATCGAACTTTTTTTGAAATGTCTTTTGCATACATATCATTAAAAACAGATTTAAATGGTGTCATATCATTATTGGTATTGTTATTATCGAATGTATCAATTCCATCATTTAAAGCAATATATCTTACATTTTTTAATGGAAAGTATTTTTCTAAATAATAACCTGTTTCAATGTAATCTCTGCCAAGTCTTGATAAATCTTTTGTGATAACTAAATTTACATTTCCAAGTTCAATATCATTTATTAAATTTTTAAAATCTGGTCTATTAAAATTTGTACCAGTAAATCCATCATCTACATATATTTTAAATAAAGTCCAGCCCTGACTATTTATATAATTAGTTAGTAACTTTTTTTGTGTATCAATACTTTCAGATTCTTTGTCTTTTTCGTCTTCTCTTGAAAGTCTTGTGTAAATTCCTACTTTAAAATAAGTAGGAGGGAAGTTATAGTTTAACTCTTGCATTTAGACTCCTTTCTAAGAGTTTAAATTTACGATAACTATTTATTTATACCTTTATATTTTATTTCATTTTTATCATTATTTAAATTCCAAAAAAAATAATTTTCATTTAGCCATTCTTGCATTAATTCTGTAAGTGTTAAGCCATTTTCATTATATATATTTGTTACTTTAAATTGTATTGTGTTTTTTTGCATTGAATCACCTTCTACATAAGTTTATGAACGAAAAAAATAAATATAAATTGTCCGAAGATAATTTATATTTATTCATTTTAGTTCAAAAAGTGTTTACTTATTTTTTTATATAGTTTTGTAGTAGCAATCGGAATATTAATTGTTACTAAAGTGATTATATAATATTTTAATTGTTTTGAAAATATATACATGCAAATTTTTTAAAGGCTTATTTGTAGGTGGTTATGGAAGAAAAATATATCCCAATTTAGAGGAGCCTTCTTTGACATAGTTGTCAGAGAAAGCTCCTCTATGTTATCTATGGAAATGTAAAATTTATTACTTGATAAAATTATAAATGTGCTTATATATAGTGTATTATTTAAATTTCTACAAATTTTCTTTTATTTCTGGAAATAAATCATAAAGATTATATCCTAATAAATCATCAAAATATGCTTTTAATTTATAGGTTTCTTTAATATGATATTGTGTATTTTCATAAGCACCGATGTCTAATCATAATATCGATTAATCGTTTATCAATTGTAAAAACTTTTTTGCCTTGAGGACACATTAAGTCACACAAATTTACTATTTTTTCTTCTATTTTGTATATATGATTTTTTATAAAATTTGTTAAAAATGGATTCTCATTAGGATCTGGAACTCCTCCAGCTACACAAATAATATCATTATTCAAAAATGAATGTGTTAAACAGATATTACAATAATCTTCATCAAATCCTTTTTCTTTTAAAAATTCATAACCTTTTATTTCATG
>CANTHA010000016.1 GCA_947653375.1 uncultured Clostridium sp.
TTGTGACAAAAAAGGGCGACCCCTTTGTCACATATTGCCAATTAAACCCGGAACCGTTGGCAATAATTCATATTTATGTTATAATAATATATGTAAAAAGGAGAGTGAAATGGTAGAACAATCTTATGAAATAGAAGATATAAAAGAATTCAATTTAGAAGACATTTTTGAATGTGGACAATGCTTTAGATGGAATAAATTAAATGATACAACTTATGTGGGTATAGTAAAAGAAAACGTAATAAAAGTAAGCAAACAAAATGGAAAAATATTGTTTAAGTCCTTAGGGAAAGACAAGTTAGAAGAGTTAGTAAAACAATATTTTGATTTAGATAGAGATTATTCAAAGATAAAACAAGATTTATCGAAGATAGATAAAAACATGGAAACAAGTGTTAAATATGGAAGTGGAATAAGACTTCTTAATCAAGAACTATGGGAAACTATAATTTCATTTATAATATCTGCCAATAATAATATACCTAGAATAAAAGGAATAATAGAAAGATTATCAAAAGCCTATGGAAACAAGATAACTTGGGAAAATATAGACTATTATACATTTCCAACACCAGAAAAATTAAGAAATGTTACTATTGAAGAATATAGAAAATTAGGATTAGGATTTAGAGATAAAAGAATCTATGAGACAACTCAAATAATCTTAAATAAAGAGATTGATTTAGAACAAATGCACAAAAATACAAACACACAACAAGTTAGAGAGCAGTTATTATCTTTATCAGGTGTAGGTCCAAAGGTTGCAGATTGTATATTATTATTTTCAACTTTGAAGAGATTAGATGTATTTCCTATAGATGTATGGGTTAGAAGAGTTATGAATGATTTATACATAAAAAATGAAGATGAAGAAAAGGTAAGCAAAAAACAAATTGAAAAAATTGCAAAAGAAAAGTTTGGAAATAAAGCAGGATTAGCACAACAATATTTATTTTATTGGAGAAGAAGTATAGATGAAGTTTCTTAATATTTGGAGGAAAGTATGAGTTTACGCATGGTTTTTGGAAAATCTGGTTCTGGCAAAAGTGATTTTTGCTTTTCAGAAATTGCTAAAATTATAGATAAGGAAAAGAAAATATTTATAATTACACCAGAACAATTTTCGTTTTATGCTGAAAAAAAGCTATTAGACAAATTAAATTGCAATGCTGTAATAAACGCACAAGTTGTTACACTAAGTAGAATGGCAAACTTAGTGTTAAATGAAGTGGGAATAGTAAATAAAACACCACTATCTAAACCAGGAAAAGCAATGATTATTTATTCTATATTAAATAAATTTAAAATATCATTTAAATTTCTAGGAAAATCAGATGAAAATATAGATGTAGCAATAAAAGCAATTACTGAATTTAAGAAACATGGAATTACAGTTGAAGATTTAAAAAAGGAAAAAGAAAATGCAACAAATATTTCTTTAAAAAGCAAATTAGAAGATATGACAATAATATTTGAAAAATGGGAAGAAAGAATAGAAAATGAATATTTAGAAGAAAATGACTTATTAACTTTATTATCAGAAAATTTAGATAAAACAGATTTTATAAAAGATAGCATCATATACATTGATGAATTTGTAGGATTTACACATCAAGAATACGAAGTTATTAAGAAATTTATGCAATTATCAAAAAAGGTAACAATAACATTTAGTGTAGATAATTTAAATTTTGATACAAAGCCAGAAACAGACATATTTTATGCTAATAAAAAAACAGCTTTAAAAATATTAAATTTAGCGAAAGATAATAAAATTGAAGTAGAAAAACCTATTGAAATGAAAAATCAATATAGGTTTAAAAATAAAGAACTAAAATATTTAGGTAATAATTTATATAATACAATATCCACAAAATACAAAGAAAAAGTGGATAATATAAAATTATTTATAGCTAAAAATCAATACACAGAAATCGAAAATGTTGCAAAAAAAATTACAAAATTAGTTCGTGACGATAAGTTAAGATATAAAGATATTTCTATAATAACAAAACAAATGGAAAGTTATTCAGCATTAGTAAGAGCTATTTTTATGCAATATAATATACCGGTATTTATAGATGAAAGAAGAGACTTAAACCAAAATATTATTATTCAGTATTTTCTTTCTATACTTGATATTTTACAAAAAAACTTCTCACAAAAATCTGTTTTAAACTATATAAAACTAGGCTTTTGTGATATTGATTCAGATGAAATATTTATGTTAGAAAATTATTGTACAAAATGGGGAATAAAACAAAATAGATGGAAAAAAGATTTTAATTTTTCAATAGAAAAAGATGATAAAAAACAGCAAATTGAAAGACTAAATGAAATTAGAAAAGATATAATAAATCCGCTTATAGAATTAAAAGAAAAAATGTTAAAAGAGAAAAATACAATAAATTTTTCAAAATGCTTATATGATTTTATGCAAAATCAAAAAATTGAAGAGAAAATAACAGAAAAGATAAATCAACTAGAAGAAAGAGGATTTATTGATATAAAAAATGAATATCAATCAAGTTATAAAATTATAATAGATTTATTAGATGAAATGGTTATGATTTTTAGCAAAGATAAAATGTCTATTGATAATTATAGTAAGATTTTTAAAATTGGCTTAAAAAACAGTGGACTTGGAAAAATCCCAGCTACACAAGATCAAGTAACTTTTGGGAATGTTGACCGTTCAAAAAGTCATAAAGTAAAAGCTGTTTTTATAATAGGATTAAATGATGGGGTATTTCCTAGTATATATAAAGAAGAAGGATTTTTAAATGATTCAGATAGAGAAATCTTAAAAGAACATGGAATTGAATTAGCTAATGGAACAAAAGAAAAAATGTATGAGGACAATTTTAATATATATAAAGCATTTACAACATCTGAAGAAAAATTATTTTTATCATATGCTTCATCTGATAGTGAAGGCAAATCTTTAAGACCATCTATTTTAATCTCAAAAATAAAAAGAATATTTGAAAACATAGAAGAAGAAAGTGATGTTATTTGCAAAAAGTATGAATTAATGAATCCTCAAATTACATATAACGAATTAATTGAAAATTTAGCAGATCTAAAAAAAGGCAAAAAAATAGAAAATATTTGGTATCAAATTTATAAATATTATAAATTACAAAATGACTGGAAGGAAAAACTAGAAAGTGATTTAAATGGATTGGATTATACTAATTTGCCAGAAGATATAGATTTAAAAAATATAGAAAAACTATATGGTAACAAAATTAAAACAAGTATTTCTCAATTAGAAAGATATAGAAGTTGCCCATTTTCTTATTATTTACAATATGGATTAAGAATAAAAGAAAAAGAAGAGTTTAAAATACAAAGTTTTAATACAGGAGAATTTATGCATGAAACAATTGATGAATTCTTTGAAACAGTAAGAGAAAAGGATATATTGTTAGTAGATTTAGAAGAAAAAGAAATTGAAAAAATTGTTTCTGAAATAATGGATAAGAATTTAAATCTAAACAAAAATTATATATTTCAAGCAACTGCAAAATATAAAGTTTTAACAAAAAGACTAAAAAAGATAGTTAGTAAAGCGTTAAAATATATAATAGAAACACTTATACATAGTGATTTTAATATTGAAGGAACAGAAGTTGAATTTGCAGAAAAGGGAAAGTATAAGCCAATAGTGCTTGAATTAGAGAATGGAAAAAAAGTTGAAATTACAGGTAAGATTGATAGAATTGATACAGCTACTGGAGAAGACGGAAGATACATTAGAATAATAGACTATAAATCATCTAGTAAAAATATTGATTTAAATGAAGTTTATGCTGGTCTTCAAATACAATTATTAACATACGCAGATGCTATATGTAAAGAAGAGGATATAATACCTGCAGGAGTATTTTATTTCTCTTTATTAGAGCAAATGATAAAAGCAGAAAGAAAAATATCAGAAGAACAAATTGAAGAAATGATAAAAAAGAATTTTAAAATGAAGGGATTAATATTAGCTGATGTTAAAATTATAAAGATGAATGATAATACATTAAAATCAGGAAGTTCAAAATTAGTTCCAGCAGCAATAACAGCATCAGGTGAAATAAATAAAAAATGGACAAATGGTGTTAGTAAGGAAGAGTTTAAAATATTACAGGACTATATTGATATAACAATTAAAGAAATTGCAAAGGAAATTTTAAAAGGAAAAATTGACTTAAAACCATATAATAAGAAAGGTAAAACACCATGCGAATATTGTTCATATAAGTCAATATGTAGATTCAATCCATCACAAAATGGAAATAACTATAATTATATTGATAAAAAATCAAAAGATGATATAATGAAAACAATAAAAGAACAAATAAATGATAACAATATTAATTAAAATAGTATAAAACTTAAAACGAAAGAGGTAAAAATGAATAGTAAAGAAGAAGTACAAAAGATGAGAAAAACAAATATGAGAATATTTCCAACATATAGTAAAATAGCTTGTGATTATTTATTTTATTATACAATAGATTTTCTATTTTTGACCCAAATTAAACATATTAGTGCAGCTAATGTAGTGCTTTTATCTTCAATTCAATCTATTTTTGGTATATTTTTACAAATACCAGCAAATATAATTGTAGAGTTTTTGGGAAGAAGAAATAGCATTATTTTAGGAAATATACTAAAATGTTTATATATGACAATGTTTATGATGAGCGGTAGTTTATTTGATTTAATCATAGCCAAATTTGTTTCATCATTGGCTAAATCTATTAATCATATAGCAGAACCAAGTCTATTAAATGCATCAATACCACCTTCAAAATATAAAAGTAATATATTCGCAAAAATAAATGCAAAAGGAAAATCAGGATATTATTTTATGGGTGCTATTTCAAGAATAATAGCGGGACTTTTATTTGAAGTAAATGGGTATTTGCCACCAATTTGTTCACTTGTAGTATTAGTTATAGTTACTATAATGTCAATAGGATATATTGAACCGGTGAGAAATAGGAAAGTAGATAAAAAGGGAATATCAGTAAAAAAACAATTAAAAGATATAGAAGAGGGATTTTTATATATATTAAAATCGGAAAGATTAAAAGCATTAATAATTTCTGCTGCATTAATTACAAGTATACTTAATATATTATTAGATTATCAAACCAGTTTATTAAAAGATGTAAAAGTACCAGCATCAGTAATAGGTATTTTAGCAGCAGTAATAAGTTTATCAAGTGCATTTGCATCGAAAAAGCAAAATTCATTTCATAATAAATTTAGAAATAAATCAATTATAATAATAGCATTTATGGCATCAATTAGTTGCATTGTAGCAGGATTAGCAGGATTAAAAGCAGAACAAATTACTGGACTAATATTAATTATAATTTTAGCACAATTAGTTGCTAGATTTGCTCATGGTATGTTTTATACAATAATAGATAGGTATTTTAGAAACTTTACAAATAAAGATATAGATACAAAAATTTTTGCAGTAAAGAATTTATTTGTTAATTTAACTTCAGCTATGATGGGGATATTAGCATCATTCTTATTAGATAAGATGAAAACCGCATATTGTATGATAGTTATTGGTGTAATATTTACAATATTATATATATTAATGGGAAGATACATGAAGACAAGAGTAGGACTAAAGCCAGAAGAATATTCAAAAGAAGAAAGAAAATATGATGAATTAAAAGAAAGTGTTTAAAATGTGAAGATTGCATATAAAATTTAAGTAAGTTAGATTTGTAACTAAACTTGAATATGATATATAAGGAGTTAGAATGGATTTATCAAACAAAAATATTATACATATTAAAAATAATGGAATAGAATATATTCAATTCAGAAAATTACTACAATATAAAGAATTAATTAATCATGCGTATTGTTTAGGAAAGAATGTAAATTTTAGAACATCAAGAGTAAATAAAGAAAATTTAGAAAAAGGACAATATGAAAGTGCAATAAATAATTATAAAGAGTTGTGTAATTCAATTGAAAGTAATTACATAAATATTGTAAAAACAAATCAAGAACATACAAAAAATGTACAAATTGTAAACAGAAAATATAATAATAACTTACCAGATATAAACTTAGAAAACTATAATAATACAGATGGATTAGTAACAAATAAAACAAATTTAGTACTTTCTACAACAAATGCAGATTGTATCTTGTTACTATTTTTCGACCCAGTTAAAAAAGTTATAGCAAATGTACATTCTGGTTGGAAAGGAACATTACAAAGAATATCAGTAGAAACTGTTCAAAATATGAAAAACGAACTTAACTGTGATCCAAAAGATATAATTTGTTGTATTTGTCCAAGTATTAGAAAATGTCATTTTGAGGTTGATAAAGATATTAAAGATAAATTTGAAGAGGAATTTTCAGATTTAGACTTAAAACAAATTATAGAAAAGCAAAAAGATATAGATAAATGGAATATAGATACAGTTTTAATTAATCAAATTATACTACAAAAAGAAGGCTTACAAGAAGAAAATATAATTGACAGTGGTATTTGTAGTGTTTGCAATAGCAAAATGATGCACTCTTTTAGAGTAGAAAAAGAAGGATATGGACTAAATACAGCTTTGATTGAATTAAAGGAGGAGAGTAATGATAATTCCAAATCATTTAAATAAAGGAGATGTAATAGGAGTAGTAGCGCCATCTGATCCAATTATTGGCGATAGTATTGAAGAAATAAAAAGAGCAAAAGAAATTGTTGAACAAGATGGATTTAAAGTCAAATTTTCAAAAAATTTATTTTCTAATACAACACAATATAGTGCTACAGCAAAAGAAAAAGCAGAAGATATAAATGAAATGTTTGCAGATAAAGAAATAAAAATGATATGGTGTGCAAAAGGAGGAAATAATTCAAATTCAGTATTTGAATATTTAGATTATGAATTAATAAAAAATAATCCTAAAATTATATGTGGATATAGTGATATAACATCATTAACAAACATAATCACAGAAAAAACAGGATTAGTTACATTTAGTAGTACAAATTTTAAAACTATTGCTACAGATGAAACAGATTATAGTTATAAACAAGCATTAAAAAGATTTGTTGAAAAAAGTTTAGAATTAGGAAAAGAAGAAAGTGGATATAAAACTATTAAAGAAGGTGTATCAGAAGGACAACTAATTGGTGGAAATTTAAATTTAACAAGAGGATTAGTTGCTGGAAAATATAAACTAGATTTTACAAATAAAATATTATTTTTAGAAGAATTAGGATTTGAGTCAGAACCAGCATTTGTAAGTAACTTCTTATATTATATGAAACAAAATGAAGTTTTTGATAAAATAAAAGGATTATGGATTGGAAACTATCAGCATGAGAGTAATATAGCTTTAGAAGAAATAATATTAGATGTTATTGGAGACGAATATAAATTTCCAATTGTTAAATCAAATAATTTTGGGCATATTGAAACAAAAACAGTAATTCCAATTGGTACAAAGGCTAGAATAGATACATCAAAAGAAGAAAAAGTTGAATTAATAGAGGATTGTGTGAAATAGAAGGAGTAAAAAATGTTTGAAACATGGGAAGAGTTAGAAGAAGCAATAAAAGGTTGTGAAAAATGTAAGCTATGTAAAACAAGACAAAATATAGTTTTTGGAACAGGAAATAGAAATGCAAAAATAATGTTTATAGGTGAAGGGCCAGGTGCAGATGAAGATAGGCTTCGGAGAACCATTTGTAGGAAAAGCAGGAAAATTAATGAATATGGCATTTCAGGCATTAGGTATAAAAAGAGAAGAGGTATATATAGCAAATATTGTAAAATGTAGACCACCAGCAAATAGAAATCCAGAAGATGATGAAACAAATGCATGTTTAAATTATTTAAGAAATCAAGTTTTATTAGTAAAGCCTGAAATTATAGTATTACTAGGAAGTGTTGCACTAAAAAATATACTAGGTAAAGAATATGGGATTACAGCTAGTAGAGGAAAGTGGATAGAAAAAAACGGAATTAAGTATATGCCAACATGGCACCCAGCAGCTCTTTTAAGAGATGAAACTAAAAAAATTGATTTTATTAATGATTTAAAGGAGGTTGTATATGTCTAATGAAGAAAATTATATAATTGAAAATGAAATAAATGATGCCAAAAAGAAACAAGAATATTGGGATACTGGTATTGGTTTAAATAAAGTAGACAATTTAGAGCCTTCTGAATATTTGCTAGATTTATCTAGGAAAAATATTAATGGTGAGTTAAAATATAATGAAGTAGAAAACTTTTTAAAAAAATATTATGAAACACAAGATTCTAATAATATAGATATTCAAAGAGAAAAAGAATGTGATTTGGTTTCATTAAGAATAGCACAACTATTAGAAGATAAGAGTTTTGGTTTTAGTCCTATTACATTAAAAAATATTCATAAATACTTATTTAAAGATATTTATGATTTTGCAGGTAACTATAGAAATTATAATATTACGAAAAAAGAGGATATCTTAAATGGAGATACTGTTAAATATGTAAATTATCAAGATATTGAAAATTATTTTGATTATGACTTTAAAGAAGAGAAAGATTTTGATTATTCAAAATTAAATAAAGATGAGTTAATAAAGCATATTTCAAAATTTACTTCAAGTATTTGGCAAGTACACCCTTTTGGAGAAGGAAATACTAGAACAACAGCAGTATTTATTGAAAAATATCTTAATAATATGGGATTTAATGTTAATAATGATATATTTAAAGATAAAAGTTTATATTTTAGAAATGCTTTAGTAAGAAGTAACTATGCAAATATTCCAAGAGGTATTTATCCTACATTTGATTATATAGTTATGTTTTTTGAAAATTTATTACTAGATAAAGACAATGAACTTAAAAATAAAGAATTATATATTAAAGAGTTATTTGAAAATAATAATTAAAATGAATAGTTAAAATTCAAGTTTCGATTTTTTAAAATACAAAAGTATAATATATATTAAAAATACAATTTGCTGGTCAGACTAATCATATGAATAAATTTGATGATTTTCAAATATAGAAAAGTTAATCTAGCTTATCTATAGTAATGAATGTCTTCCCAAACTGCGCATTAGTGTTTTTAATATATATTATAACTTTTAATTTAAAGTAAAAAAGTTGAAACTTAAAATGTATGGTCAAAATAATTGACTAAAAAAGTAAATCATTATAAAATAGAAAAGAACTAGAAAGTTCTTTTTATTTTAATTATTGGAGAAAAAGATGAAAGATATAGAAGAGATAAAAGAAAAAGCAGATTATTGTTTAAATTGTAAAGTAAAACCATGTAGTAATAAAGGCTGTCCATTAAATAATAATATACCAGAATTTATAAGAAATATAAAAGAGGGAAACTATAAACAAGCATATAAAATATTGTCTGAAACTACTGTATTACCAGGTATATGTGGTAATATATGTCCTCATAAGAGGCAATGTCAGGGTTCATGTATAAGAGGAATAAAGGGAGAACCAGTTTCTATAGGAGATTTAGAGGCATTTGTATTTAAGAAAGTAACAGAAGCTAATTATAAATTATCTGAATGTTGGAAAGAAGAAATAAATCAAAATGCGAATGTAGAAAATAAAAAAGTTGCAATTATTGGTGGTGGACCTGCAGGTTTAACATGTGCAGCTTTTTTAGCAAAATCTGGAATAAAAGTAACAATTTATGAAAAATATGAATACCTAGGAGGACTTCTAATACATGGAATTCCAGACTTTAGATTACCAAAGGAAATTGTAACTTCTACAATAGAAAATATCCTAGATTTAGGTATTAAAGTAAAATATAATCAAGAATTAGGAAAAAATCTAATACTAGAAAAATTAAAACAAGAATATGATGCAGTATTCTTATCTATAGGTGCAAATTCCTCTATAAAAATGAATATAGAGGGAGAAGAATTACAAGGAGTATATGGAGGAAATGAATTATTAGAATATAAATTGCATCCAAAATATGAAGGAAAAACCGTTATAGTTGTGGGTGGAGGAAATGTAGCAATGGACTGTGCCAGAACAGCTGTAAAAATGGGAGCAAAAGAGGTGAAAATTGTTTATAGAAGAGCAATAGAGCAAATGCCAGCTGAAGATAAAGAAATTGAAGAAGCTAAAAATGAAGGAGTACAATTTTTATTTCAAAATAACATTTCAAAAATAATAGGAGAAAATAATTGTGTAAGGGAAATTGAATTAATAAAAACAAAACTTGTAAAAAAACAAGATGACGATAGACTAGTTCCTGTAAATATAGAAGATAGTAACTATAAAATAGATGCAGATTATGTAATAATGGCACTAGGTTCAAAGCCTGAAAAGTTTGTTGAAAGTCTAGGACTAAACTTAAATAAATGGGGAAGAATTGAAAGAAACGAAAGATACCAAACATCTGAAAAGAATATTTATGTAGGTGGAGATATATCTGGGGAGAAAAGTACAGTTGCATGGGCTTCAAAATCTGGAAGAGAAGCTGCAAAATATATTATAGAAGATATAGTATAATGTTAATTTAAAGGTGTAATATATTATTTTTTAATATCTTGTGTGTCGCAATCTACAAAACTAATATATAATAGCAGATTGCTCCAATTCGCATTCGCTCATTTAGTTGCTTACGCGATAATTAAAAATAATATATTACACCTTCAAATTACAAAATTAAACTTTTATTTTATTAAAAATTATCTATTCTATTTTCACTATAACGATTACCAAATAATAATCTTTTTAAAGCTTTAAAGAAAGCAATCAATTTATTCTCTTTTTTAGTAATAACCTTTAAAGAAGTCTCAAGTAAGCCATTTTCTAAAGCTACAGATTTTTCCTCTAATTCATTCATTTTATTAATATAATAATCATTAAAAAAAGTATAACCTTCTGCAAATCCTAAATAATCTCTAAAAGAATACAATTTTTTTCTATATTCTTCAGCTTGTTCTAAACTATAAATATTTTTAAAAGCATTATCAAAATAGCTTGAAATAATAAGGTTTTGAGTCCTCATAAAAGTTAATAAAATTTCGTTTTTTAATTCCTCAATTTTTTCTAGCATTCCATCTACTCTTTTATTTCTATCATCAATCTGAATTATTCTATTATTTAATTTAATAATTTCTTCTTCTGAATTTAAAATGTCGTCAAGTGCGTTTTGAATTGCCATAAAAACTTTAGGTGAGGTCAATTGAGAAAATTTATTCTTAAAATTATCATTACTATTTAAAGTACTTTCAAATAAAATATCTTCACCTGTAACATAAGCTAATTGATTTACTAAACAACATTCTAAAGGATAGCATGAAGGGCTATTTGTTTCAAAATTAATTCCAAAATATTTTACATGTTCTGTTGGAACAGCATTTATTTTAGATGCCATAAGCTGGACAGCTGCTTCATTTAAACCTAAACCATAGATTTTAAATTCAGTATAATCACAAAGACCCATTCTTATTAAATAATTTTTTTTATCTTTTACTTCTTGAATAAAGTGAATACATTCATGTATTGCAAACTCTTCAAAGTCTTTTTCTTCAATATGTTCATTAAAATATATAGAACTATTTTTATAAAAGTAATTAGCTTCTGCCATTCCTTCAGGCATTTTTGCACGATACATATCTAATCTAGAAATTTCAATAAATAAATCCTTTTGATTAAGTCCATAATTTGGAAATGTATCACAAATTTTATTTGATACTGCATTTGCTAATTTATTTACTTGCAATGTATTTAATTTTTCTATAACTTCAATTCCATCTTTTTTTAAATCTGATTCTACACTCATTATAATTCTCCTTAGTATATCTTAATGTTATTATACTATAAAAAAGTAATAGCAGTGTTTCAAATATATTAAAACTTATTTACACTTTCATTACAAAGGACTTTTCTATAATATAAAAAAACCTGTTAATATAACAGGTTTTTAATATTATTTTATAACTATATTATAAATTTTATTTTTAACATAGATTTCTTTAATTATAGTTTTATCATCTAATTTAGAATCAATTGTTTCATGAACTTTTTTCTTAATAGATTCTTCACTTTCATCTAATTCAATTTGAATAGTTGCTTTCAATTTTCCATTAAACTGAATTGGTAAAGTAATATTATCGTTTATCGTTTTTTCTTCGTCATATTCAGGCCATTTTTCATATGCAATAGTATTTTTATTACCTAATAAATTCCACAATTCCTCTGTTATATGAGGAGCTACAGGATTTAATAGTTTTAAAAAGTTTTCTGCATATTTTCTAGGAAATATATCTTCTTTATACACAGTGTTAATAAAAATCATCATTTGAGAAATTGCTGTATTAAAGTTCATGCTTTCATAGTCATTTGTAACTTTTTTAACTGTGAAATGATAAACTTTTTCTAAGTTTTTATTTTCAGCATCTTGAATTTTATTAGATTCAGTATATAGTCTCCAAACTCTATCAAGGAACTTTTTAGAACCATCAATTCCATTTGGATCCCATGGTTTAGCAGCTTCAATTGGTCCCATAAACATCTCATAAACCCTTAAACTATCAGCACCATATTGATTTACCATATCATCAGGATTAATAACATTTCCTTTTGATTTACTCATTTTTTCGCCATTTGGCCCTAAAATCATACCTTGGTGGCGAAGTTTATGAAATGGTTCTTTTACAGGCACAATTCCTTTGTTATAAAGATAGTTATTCCAAAATCTTGAATATAATAAATGACCTACAGCATGTTCTGGACCACCAACATATAAGTCAACTGGTAACCAGTACTCTAATAACTTTTTATTAGCTAATTCATTTTCATTTTTTGGGTCTATATAACGTAAAAAATACCAACTAGAACCAGCAGCACCTGGCATTGTACTTGTTTCACGCTTTGCAGGTTTGCCATCAAAAGTTGTATTTACCCAATCAGATGCTTTATCTAGAGGAGAAGCACCAACCTTTGAAGGAGCATAATCTTCTAACTCAGGTAAAACAAGAGGTAACTCATTATCTGCTAATGCTTTCATTTCGTCATCTACATATACAATTGGAATTGGCTCACCCCAGTAACGTTGTCTTGCAAAAATCCACTCACGAAGTTTATAATTAACTTTTTTTGTACCAATTTTATTTTCCTCTAACCATGAAATTATTTTCTCAATAGCTTCATCTTTATCAAGCCCATTTAAGAAATCAGAATTGATATGTGCACCATCACCTGTAAATGCTTCTTTTGAAATATCTCCACCTTCTAAAACAGGTATTATATCAAGATTAAATTTAGTAGCAAATTCATAATCTCTTTGATCATGTGCAGGAACAGCCATAATACACCCAGTTCCATAAGTTGATAAAACATAGTCAGAAATCCAAATAGGAATTTGATTTCCATTTACAGGATTAATTGCATAACTACCTGTAAATACTCCAGTTTTTTCTTTATTTAGTTCGGTTCTTTCTAAATCAGATTTACTAGCTGTTAATTTTTTATAGTCTTCAACTGCTTGTTTTTGTTCAGAAGTAGTAATTTGATTTACTAAATCTAGTTCTGGTGCTAAAACACAGTAAGTTGCACCAAATAGTGTATCAGGTCTTGTAGTAAATACAGTAAAATCTAAATTATCATAATTAGCAACTTTAAATATTACTTCTGCACCTTCACTACGTCCAATCCAATTTTTTTGAATTTCTTTTGTTGACTCAGGCCAATCAACTTTATCTAAACCATCTAATAAAATATCAGCATATTTAGGAATATCTAAAACCCATTGTTTCATGTTTTTACGAATAACAGGAAAGCCTCCTCTTTCGCTTTTTCCATTTATAACTTCATCATTAGATAAAACGCAACCTAATTCTTCACACCAGTTAACAGGCATTTCAACTAGTTTTGCAAGTCCATCTTTATATAATTGTTTAAAAATCCATTGTGTCCATTTATAATAATCAGGGTCACAAGTAGAAATTTCTTTATCCCAATCAAAAGAAAGTCCAAGCATTTTTAATTGTTTTTTAAATGTTTGTATATTAGCAGATGTAAATATTGCTGGATGATTACCGGTTTTAATTGCATATTGTTCTGCTGGAAGTCCAAATGCATCCCACCCCATTGGGTGTAATACATTATAACCCTGCATTCTCTTCATTCTAGACATTATGTCTGTAGCAGTATAACCTTCAGGATGACCAACATGTAAGCCTTGCCCAGATGGGTATGGGAACATGTCTAATGCATAAAATTTTGGCTTTGAAAAATCCCATACATCTGTGTAAAATGTTTTATTTTTATCCCAATAGTTTTGCCACTTTTTCTCAATATCGTTAAATTTATATTCCATAGTAGAACTCCTTTCTAATTATTAATTGATAGTTTGTATTATATAATAAAATCCTTACGGAATCAAGTGTTTCGTTTTTAAATATGGTTTTTTTATTAAGTTGCAAATATAGTTTATTATATGTTATAATTGAAAAAGTAGAGGAGTTGTTAATAATATGATAGATGAAAGAACACAAAAGCTTTTAAAAACAATTATAAAACATTGCAATATAATAAATGATACAAAAAAGTTTTTTGGAAATAATTATTCAGAATTTGAAAATAATAGTATCTACCAAAATGCAATATTAACACCAATTACACAAATAGGAGAATTAGTAAAAAAGTTACCATTAGATTTTAGAGCAAAATACAATCAAATACCATGGAAAAATATTGCTGGAATGAGAGATATTGTTGTGCATAATTATGAAACCATTGATAAAGTTATATTATGGAATGTTGCAGATGAAGAAACAGATAAAATAAAAGAATTTTGTAAAGAAATTCTAAATGAGGTGGTATAACATGTCAGAACTAGAGAAAATTAAAGAGAAGATAAAGCCAGTTGCTGAAAAATATAATTTAGTATATGTTTGGATATTTGGTTCATATGCAAAGAAAAAGCAAAGAAAAGATAGTGATATAGATATTATTGTAAGAACAGAAGATGTAGTAGGTGGCTTTAAAATTGTTGAAGTGAAATTTGCATTAGAAGAAGCATTACAAAAGAAAGTAGATATTATAACAACAGGAAGTATAAAAGATTCTTTATTAGAAGATGAAAATCTAGAAGAAGTTTTAGTATATCATGAAGAGAGAATTACTTAACAGTATAAAAAGAAATAAGTATAAATATTTAAAAGCATTTGTTTTCAAGTGCTTTTTTGATACTTGAATAAACAAATTAATAATGATACAATACGAAACGAGGTGAATAGATGATTAATATTGAAAAAGCAAAAGAAGAATTTATATTATATACAGATAAATTTGACAAAAACAACCCAAATATAAAAAGAAAAATCGACCACAGTTTTCGTGTAATGGAAATAAGTAAAGAAATATCAACAAATTTAGGATTACAAGAAAATCAAATAAAATTAGCAACTTTAATAGGGTTATTACATGACATTGGAAAACTTGAAAAGTATAACACATTTAATGATAAAGATAGTATTGACCATGGAGATTACGGAGTAGAAATATTAAATAAATGTATTAGAAAATATATCGATTCAAGTAAATATGATAATATTATAAAAAAAGCGATTAAAAATCATAATAAATTCAAAATAGAAGATGGATTGAATGAAGAAGAATTATTATTTTCAAAAATAATTAGAGATGCAGATAAAATAGATATTTTTTATGAAGCTGTGTATATATTTTGGAAAGATAATGAAAGTAAAATAGAAAAACAGAGAATATCAGATAATATTTTTAATCAATTTAAAAATAATACTCTTATAGAAAGAAAAAAAGGTAAAAAATTAGAAGTAGACAGTATAATAACAATGTTAGCATTTATATATGATATTAATTTTAATTATAGTTTTGAGATTATAAAAAATGAGAATTATATAAATAAAATATTACAAAGATTTAATTTTAAAGATGAATATACAAAACAAAAGATAGAAGAAGTTAAAAATATAGTAAATAAATATATTAAAGAAAAGACAAAAAAGGAATGAAAAAAATGAGCAAAAAACTATTAATTACAGAAAAGCCATCTGTTGCTATGGAATTTGCAAAGGCATTACAGATAACAACAAACAGAAAAAATGGTTATTTAGAATCTCAAGAATGGATAATAACATGGTGTGTAGGACATTTAGTAACTATGAGTTATCCAGATAAATATGATGAAAAATTAAAATTTTGGAGATTGGATACATTACCATTTATTCCAGAGAAATGGAAATATGAGATAATTCCAGCTGTAGAAAATCAGTTTAATATAGTTAAAAATTTATTACAAAGGGAAGATATAACAGAAATATATAATGCAGGTGACTCTGGACGTGAAGGAGAATATATACAAAGATTAGTTTTTATGATGGCAAAGCCTAATCCAAAGGCTAAAATGAAAAGAGTTTGGATAGATTCACAAACAGAAGAAGAAATCAGAAGAGGAATAAAAGAAGCAAAAGATGCATCTGAATATGATAGTTTATCAGATAGTGCATATTTAAGAGCAAAAGAAGACTATTTAATAGGAATTAATTTTTCAAGATTACTTTCAATAACACAAGGAAGAAATCTTGCAAAGCAGATAAATGAAGAAAGAGCATCAATTTCAATTGGAAGAGTTATGACATGTGTATTAGGGATGATTGTTTCAAGAGAAAGAGAAATAAGAAATTTTATAAAAACAAAATATTATAAAGTTCTTGGAGAATTTGGAGATGAAAAGTCATCATTTCAAGCAGAATGGAAAGTAAATGAAAAATCACAAGTATTTGAGTCATTAAAACTGTATAATGAAACAGGTTTCAAGAAAAAAGACGATGCTAAAGAATTTACAAGTAAATTAAGTGGAAAAGCGGGTATTATAGCAGAATTTAAAAAATCAAAACAAAAAGAAAATGCACCTTTATTATTTAATTTAGCGGAAATTCAAAATGAATGTACAAAAAAGTTTAAAATAAAACCAGATGAAACTTTGGAAATTATACAAAATTTATATGAAAAAAAGCTAGTAACATATCCTAGAACTGATGCTAGAGTACTTTCAACTGCTGTTGCAAAAGAAATAAAGAAAAATTTAAATGGTATTGCAAAAGGGTTTAAAGATGATGAAATTCATGGATATATAAATAAAATGGTAGAAGAAAAGTATTCAACAAACTTATTGAAAACAAAATATGTTAATGATAGTAAGATTACTGACCATTATGCAATTATACCAACAGGGCAAGGATATGAGAATTATAATCCTTTACCAGAGTTACAAAAGCAACTATATAAGTTAGTTGTAAAAAGATTTTTAGCTATATTTTATCCTCCTGCTCAATATCAAAAAGTTCAGGCTACTATTGAGGTAAGACTTGGAGATGAAAATGATAAGAATTTAGAGACATTTTATAGCAGTGGAAAAGTCTGTATAGATAAGGGATTTTTAGAAGTATTGAAATCAGAAGATAAGAAACAAAAGAAGAAATCCACAGATAACGATGAAAATGTGGAAGATAATACTGAAAAAGACAAAAAAACAGAAGATAATTTAGAAATTCTCAAAAAATTAAAAAAAGGTCAAGAGATTAAAATAAAGGATTTTGAGATAAAAGAGGCTGAAACGTCTCCACCAACTAGATATAATTCAGGTTCTATTATTCTTGCTATGGAGAATGCAGGTAAATTAATTGAAGAAGAAGAGTTAAGAGAGCAAATAAAAGGTGCTGGAATAGGTACAAGTGCAACAAGAGCCGAAATAGTGAAAAAACTTGAAAAAATAAAATATATACAAATAAATTCTAAAACTCAAATTGTTACACCTACTAATAAAGGAGAAATAATTTATAATATAGTTTATAATTCAATGCCAGATATGCTTAATCCTAAACTTACTGCCAGTTGGGAAAAAGGGCTAGATATGGTTGCAAAAAGGGAAATTAAACCAAATGAATTTTTAGAAAAATTAAATAGGTATATAAATTCTAAATTTAATAAATTAGTTATAAAAATGTAAGAAAAAACAGATAAAACTATATAGTTTTATCTGTTTTTTTACTACCAGTGAAAGTA
>CANTHA010000017.1 GCA_947653375.1 uncultured Clostridium sp.
GACAGACCATTCAGTAGGGCTTAAGCCCTGAAGTGCTAGAACAAAAGCCTTCTAGGCTTAGAGCAAACCACCCGTTTTACGGGTGGTTATGATTTTTGCCAATTAAACCCGGAACCAGTGGCAAAATTCTTGACAAAAATTTCTAATAATATATAATAAATTTGGTTAAACTAAAGAATAAAAAACAAAGGAGGATTTTTATGTCTGAAAAAGAAACTATGGAAGAGCAAAAAGTGCAAGATATGATTAATGAATTGGTTGAAAGAGCAAAGATAGCTTCTGAAGAATATATGAAACTGGATCAGGAACAAGTTGATAATATTATAAAAGCTATGTCTATGGCTGGTTTGGAACATCATATGGAACTTGCAAAAATGGCAGTAGAAGAAACTGGTAGAGGTATTTATGAGGATAAGATAACTAAAAATATGTTTGCAACAGAGTATATTTATCATAGTATTAAATATGAAAAAACAGTAGGTATAATTAATGAAAATGAGGAAGAGGATTATGTTGAAATAGCAGAACCAGTTGGAATTATTGCAGGTGTTACCCCTGTTACAAATCCTACTTCTACAACAATGTTTAAGTCTATAATTGCAGCAAAAACAAGAAATGTTATAATATTCGGATTTCATCCATCAGCACAAAAATGTAGTAGTGAAGCAGCAAAAATTTTAAGAGATGCAGCTATATCTGCAGGTGCACCACAAGATTGTATTTTATGGGTTGAAAATCCAAGTATATTAGCAACAAGATTTTTAATGAATCACCCAGATGTTAATTTAATATTAGCTACAGGTGGTACTGGAATGGTAAGGTCTGCATATTCTTGTGGAAAACCTGCTTTAGGAGTTGGACCAGGAAATGTTCCATGTTATATTGATAAAACAGCGAAATTGGAGACATCTGTTAATGATTTAGTATTATCAAAAGCATTTGATAATGGTATGATATGTGCATCAGAACAAGCTGTATTAGTAGACAGAGATATATATGAAGAGTTTGAAAATTTAATGAGAAATGCAGGATGTTATTTTGTAAGTGAAGAGGAAAAGAAAAAATTACAAGATAGTATGTTTGAATATACAGAAGAATATGGATATAAACTAAAATCACATGTACCAGGACAATCACCATATGCGATTGCAAAAGAAGCAGGTTTTGAAATACCTGAAGAAACAAAGGTTTTAGTTGTATATGAAGAAGGAATAGGAAGAGACTATCCATTTTCTAAAGAAAAATTAAGTCCAGTATTAACTTATTATATTGTAGAAAATGAAGAAGAGGGAATAGATAAAGCTGAAAGATTACTAGAATTTGGCGGTTTAGGGCATTCGGCAGTTATACATTCAGAAAATAAAGAAACTGTTTTAAAATTCTCTAAAACAATGAAAGCAGGAAGAATTATTGTGAACTCTCCATCAACACATGGTGCAATAGGTGATATATATAACACAAATATGCCATCACTTACATTAGGTTGTGGTTCGTTTGGAGGAAACTCTACAACAGCAAATGTATCATCAGTAAATTTAATTAATATTAAAAGAGTAGCGAAAAGGAGAGTTAATATGCAATGGTTTAAAATTCCAGAAAAAATTTATTTTGAAGCAGGTTCTATTCAATATTTAGAAAAAATGCCTGATATAGAAAGAGCCTTTATTGTAACAGATGAAGGTATGGTAAAATTGGGATATATAGATAAAATTTTATATCACTTAAGAAAAAGACATCAATATGTACATTCTGAAATATTTAGTGATGTAGAATCAGATCCATCTTTTGATACAATAAAAAAAGGTGTTCAAGCAATAGAAAATTTCAAACCAGATGTTATTATTGCTGTAGGTGGTGGAAGCCCAATGGATGCAGCAAAAGGTATGTGGCTTTTTTATGAGCACCCAGATGCAGATGTTGAAGGATTAAAACTAAAATTTATGGATATTCGTAAACGTACTTACAAATTTCCAAAGTTAGGTACAAAATGTAAAATGGTAGCAATACCAACAACATCAGGTACAGGTTCTGAAGTTACTTCATTTGCTGTTATTACAGATAAAGAGAAAAATAAAAAATATCCATTAGCTGATTATGAATTAACACCAAATGTTGCAATTATTGACCCAGACTTAGTTATGAGTTTACCAAAATCAGTTACAGCAGACACAGGAATGGATGTTTTAACTCATAGTATTGAAGCATATGTTTCAAATATGGCATCAGATTATACAGATGCTTTAGCAGAAAAATCTACGGAATTAGTAATAAAATATTTAGAACAAGCATATGAAGATGGAACAAATAAATTAGCAAGAGAAAAAATGCATAATGCTAGTACAATTGCAGGTATGGCGTTTACTAACGCATTTTTAGGAGTAAATCACTCTTTAGCACACAAAGTAGGAGCTGAATTTCATCTACCACATGGTAGAATAAATGCAATTTTACTTCCATATGTCATAAGATATAATAGTACAAAACCAACAAAATTTGTATCATTCCCAAAATATGAATATTTTATTGCTGATCAAAAATATTATGAATTAGCTAAAAAATTAGGATTAAAAGCTGATACAGTTGAAGAAGGAATAGATAGTTTAATAGAAAAAGTTAAACAAATGAATGAGAATTTGAATATACCTAAATCTTTTAAAGAAGCTGGTATTGAAGAACAAGAATTTTTAGCTAAAATAGATATGTTATCAGATAGAAGCTTTGAAGATCAATGTACAACAGCTAATCCAAGATTACCATTAGTAAGTGAATTAAAACAGATATTGTTAGATGCTTATTATGGGAAAGAAATTTAAATTTGATATAAAATAGAAGTTTATAGATTCAATAAATCCTAAATATTAGATAAAATTTAATATTTAGGATTTATTATAATTTTAAACTGAATAGTCACTAATTTAATATTAAAATATTCAAAAATTATTGATAACTAAGAAAAATTAATGTATAATATGTTGGTAATAAAAAACAAAGGAAGCGATAAATTTGAATTCAAAGATTAAAGAAATATTAGAATGGATATATTGTATAGTTATAGCATTGGTATTAGCGATGTTATTTAGATATTTTATAGGAACTCCAACAATTGTAAAACAAGTCTCAATGTATCCTACATTAGTTCAAGATCAAAGATTATGGTTAAATAGATGGGGAAGGACAACAAAAAAATTACCTAAAAGAGGAGAAATAATTACATTTGAAGAGCCAACAAAATTAACATATACTAGTTCTGAAATAAATAAAGAAAATCCAGTTGCACAATATCAAGAAAAAAGTGGATTTTCATGGTTTGTTCATAACTTTTTAGAAATAGGAAAAAGAAGTTATATAAAAAGAGTAATTGCACTTCCAAATGAGCATGTACAAATAAAAGGTGGAAAAGTATATGTAAAAGATAAAGAATTAGATGAGCCATATTTGCAAGAAGGAATAGTAACAGATATAATAGGTGTAGGATATGATGATTTTATAGTCCCAGAAAATTGTGTATTTGCAATGGGGGATAATAGAAATCATAGTACAGATTGTAGAGCTTTTGGATGTATACCATTAGAAAAAATAGAAAGCAAAGTATCAATTAGAATTTGGCCACTTAATAAATGGGGAAAAGTAAATTAGTAAAGGAGCTCAAAGGATGTTTGAAAATTTAATAGGAAATGACAATATAAAAGTTATGTTACAAAATGCTGTAGATAATGGAAATACATCACATAGTTATTTATTTTTAGGAATACAAGGAATAGGAAAAAAAGAATTTGCTATTGAACTTGCTAAAACTTTATTATGTTCAAATAATAATAAATGTAACAAATGTAAATCATGCCTAGAATTTGAGACAAATAATCATCCAGATTTCTTTTATATACAACCAGATGACAAGAATATAAAAATTGAGCAAATAAGAAATATACAAAAGGAAATTCAGCAAAAGCCAATAATATCAAGTAAAAAGGTATTCATATTTAATTCAGCAGATACAATGACTAAAGAAGCACAAAATTGCTTATTAAAAACATTAGAAGAACCACCTGAATTTGCAACAATAATATTAATTGGATCAAATGAAAATACTTTTCTAAATACAATAAAATCAAGATGTACAATTTTATATTTTAATAGAATAAAAGATGAAGAAATAAAAACATACTTAGAGGCTAATAAAAAAATAGATAATGTTACACAAAATATCTTAGATATAGCACAAGGAAGTATTGGAAAAGCATTAGAAATAAAAGATAAACAAGAGCAATATGAAGATTTAAAAAATGTTTTAGATCAATTAGATAAAATTAATCAAATTGACTTAGTAAAACAATCAGAAATTATATATAAAAATAAAGAAGAAATTCAAGACATATTAGATTATATAAATATTATCTTACTAAAGAAAGCAAAAAGTAATTACTTATACACAAATTGCATAAAAATTGTGGAAAATACTAAAAAAAGATTGAAACAAAATGCAAATTATGATATGTGTATAGATAACATGCTATTTAACATGTGGGAGGAGTTAAATTGAAAAATATAATAGGGGTAAGATTTAAAAAATTAGGAAAAATATATTTTTTTAATCCAAAAAAATTAAAAGTACAAAAAGGTAATAAAGTAATAGTAGAAACAGCACAAGGTGAAGAATATGGGGAAGTAGTTATACCAAATAGAGCTGTAGATGATGATAAGGTTATAGAACCATTAAAAAAAGTTGTAAGAATAGCTAATTATAAAGATCACAAACATTATGAAGATTGCAGAAAGAAAGAAAAAGAAGCTTTTAATGTATGTCTAAAAAAAATTAAAGAGCATAAACTAGATATGACGCTTACAGATGTAGAATTCAAATTTGATAATAGTAAAATTTTATTTTATTTTACAGCTGATGGAAGAATTGATTTTAGAGAGCTTGTAAAAGATTTAGCAGCTATTTATAAAACAAGAATTGAATTACGACAAATAGGAGTACGAGATGAAGTTAAAAGAATTGGCGGAAATGGAATATGTGGAAGAGAATTATGTTGTTGCTCATTTTTAAGTGACTTTGAAGCTGTATCAATAAAAATGGCAAAAGAGCAAAATATATCATTGAATCCATCAAAGATTTCAGGAAATTGCGGAAGGCTGATGTGTTGTTTAAAATACGAGAATGAAGTATATGAAGAAAAATTAAAACATTTACCACATGTAGGTGCTATAGTAAAAACTGTTGACGGAGAAGGTGAGGTAGATAATGTAGAAATTCTTAAAGAAAAATTAAGAGTTAAAATAAAAGATGGTGAAAGTTATTTATATAAAAAATATGATGCAAAAGATATAAAAATTATAAAAGATAATATGTCTGAAACAATTAATGAAGAAGAATTGCAACATAAAAAGGAATTAGAAGAATTGGAAAAAATGGAAAAAGAAATAAATTAGTATTTAAGATATAGGAGGTGAAAGTAATGGCTTATAAAATAACAGACAAATGTATTTCTTGTGGAGCATGTGCTGCTGAATGTCCAGTAGGTTGTATATCACAAGGAGATGATAAATTCGTAATTGATCAATCAGCTTGTATCTCATGTGGTACATGTCAAGGAGTTTGCCCAGTAGAAGCACCTGTAGAGGAATAGAATGGGGGAAAAATAAGTGCATGAAGATGAGAATATAGAAGAAATAGTGGATATAAAAAATAAGAAATCCACTATTTTAAATATATGTTTAATAATAGTTATATGTATTGGTTTACTAATATATATGATAACAGTTGATGGAATAGAAAATATTATAAAAGTACTTTCAAGTGTTGACTATAAGTGGGTTTTAGCAGGTCTTATATGTTTACTAATTCATTGGACTTGTGAAAGTTTAAATTTACATATTCCAATAAAAAAGATATATAAAAATCAAAAGTTTACAAATTCAATAAAAGTATCAATGATAGGACAATTATTTCATAATATAACACCTTTTGCATCAGGTGGTCAACCAATGCAAGCATATGAATTAAGTAAATCTGGTAAAAGAGTAAGTGATGCTTTTTCTGCAATGGCTATTAAATTTATAATTACACAAACAGCATTAGTAATTACTACATTAGTTATAGTATGTATAGAATTTAATTTTCTAAAAGATTTACTGCAAAATTATAAATGGATTGCTATTATTGGTGTAATTGTAAATATTGTAGCAATATTACTTGTTGTATTGGCAGGGATAAAAAAAGAAATAATTATAGTTATTGTAAATCCTATAATTAAATTATTAGGAAAGCTACATATAGTAAAAGATACCCAGAAAGTAACTGATAAAATGAATGAAAGTATAGAAAATTTTAATAATCAGTTTTCCATAATAAAATCAGAAAAGAAAATGGTAATTAATATGTTTATTGTTGCTGTTATACAAAGTATGGCTTATTATTCTATTACATATATGGTATATAGAGCTTTTGGAAATTATGGAATAAGTTTCTTTAAAATAGTACCAGCTCAAGCATTTTTGTTATTAATAATGACATTTATTCCTACTCCTGGAGCAGGTCTTGGAGCAGAAGGTGGATTTTATGTATTATTTAATTCTATGTTTAAGGAAGGTACAATAAATATGTCTATTCTATTTTGGAGAATATATACATTTTATTTGCCAATATTAATTGGACTAATATTTTTAATACCTAGGAAAAAAATTAAAAACTAACGGTTCCGAATTTGCCACTGGTTCCGGGTTTAATTGGCAATAAATTCGTACTTGATAAAATTAATAATTATAAAAAGGTTTAATATATTATTTTTACATCATAATATATTAAACCTTTTAGTTTTTAAATCAAAAATAAATATTTATTGCCAATTAAACCCGGAACCAGTGGCAAATTTTTAAGATTTATTTGTAATTTCTTCTAAATCTAAAAGCTCCTGCCATCTATTATCAACTTCTTTTTGGAATTCTTCAATCATCCATTCATTTCCTGGTTTAAACATATGTCTAAATCTCTTTTGAGGTTTCAAGAAGTCTTCAATAGGTAATTTTTTTACAGGTTTATAGCTTATTTTATATTTTCCATCAATTACTTCATATAATGGCCAATAGCAGGTATCAACAGCTAATTTATTAATTTGCATTAACATATCTGTTGGATAACCCCAACCTCTTGGGCATGGAGCTAATACATTTAAAAATGCTGGTCCTTCAGTATATATTGCTTTTTCAGCTTTTTCATATAAATCTTTAAAATTCATATATCCTATTGTTTGGGCTACATATGGAATATGATGTCCTACCATTATTTTTGTTAAGTCTTTTCTTGATTGCATTTTTCCAGGAATTTCTTTACCAGCTGGTGATGTTGTTGTATCTGCAAATTTTGGTGTTGCAGAAGAACGTTGAATACCTGTGTTCATATATGCACCATTATCATAACATACATAAACCATATCATGACCTCGTTCCATAGCTCCTGATAAACTTTGTAGACCTATATCATAAGTTCCACCATCTCCACCAAATGCAATAAATTTAGTAGTATTATCAATTTTTCCTTGTTTTTTCATAGATTGATATGCTACTTCTGCACCTGATAAAGTTGCAGCAGTACACTCAAATGCTGTATGAATAAAAGAATCTGTCCAAGCAGTATATGGATAAATAAATGTTGAAACTTCCATACAACCAGTTGCACCAGCAACTACAGCATGATCTTCAGGTTTTAAAGCTCTCATTATATGTCTTGCAGCTGGTGGTGCACCACAACCAGCACACATTCTATGTCCAGATGTAAATCTTGAAGGTTTATTAGCAACAACTTCTTTCATATTATATGCCATATTATTCACCTTCCTTTCTTAATCCAAAATAACGATAAGGATTTTCAACTTTACCTGTTTTTGTAATTTCTAATAAATCATTATAAACATTTTCTAGTTCATCTGCTTTTGTATCTCTACCGCCAATACCATATATATAATTTACAGTAGGAACATTTTTATTATTTACATACATTGCGCTTGTAATGTCTTCAAATAATGCACCACCTGCAGCGTTTAGAGAATCAGACTTATCTAATACTGCAATAGCTTTTAAATGTGATAAACTTTTTGCTATTTCTTCTGCAGGGAAAGGTCTAAATACACGAACTTTTAAAAGACCTGCTTTTATTCCTTTTTCTCTTAATTTATCAACTACAAATTTTGTAGTTCCAGCAGTTGAATTCATACACACAATAGCAATTTCAGCATCTTCTAATTTATATTCTTCAAAAAATCCATAACTTCTACCTGTCATTTCTTCAAAATCTTTAGCTACATCTAAAATTACTTGTTTTGCATTTTTCATTGCTTCTGCTTGTTGTGCTTTATGTTCAAACAAATATGCTTGTAAATCTAGTGGACCAACAGCAATTGGTTCTTTTTCATTTAATAGATAATGTTCAGGATGATATTCGCCTACGAAATCTTTTACTTTTTTATCTTCTACTAATTCAATATTTTCTATTGAATGTGAAGTTATAAAACCATCTTGACATATCATTAAAGGTAGCATTACATCTTTGTGTTCAGCAATTCTATGAGCCATTAAAGTGTTATCATATGCTTCTTGGTTATTTTCAGAAAATAGCATAATCCATCCACTATCTCTAACACCCATAGCATCTGAATGGTCACAGTGAATATTTAAAGGTCCTGATACAGCTCTATTTACTAATGATAGAACAATAGGTAAACGTAAGCTAGATGCTATATATATCATTTCCCACATTAATGATAAACCATTGGCAGATGTTGCTGTCATTGCTCTTGCGCCAGCAGATTCTGCACCAATACAAGCTGCCATAGCACTATGTTCACTTTCTACTGCAACAAATTCAGTATCAACAGTTCCGTTTGCAACAAAAGTAGAAAAGTATTGAGGTATTTCTGTAGAAGGTGTTATAGGAAATGCTGCAACTACATCTGGATTAATTTGTTTCATCGCAGTTGCAGTAGCTTCATTACCACTTAATCTTTCTCTAATTCCCATTATTTTTTACCCTCCTCTTTCATTTCTATTGCTCCGAATGGGCATACTTTTGCACATATTCCACACCCTTTACAATAATTATAATTAAAATCTTCTCTTTTTTGTTCATGATTTACTGGTATAGCATTATCTGGACAAACTGGAAAACATAAACCACATTGCGTACATTTTTCATTAATATATATAGGACATATACTTCTCCAATCTCCTGTTTTAAATTCTTTTGCATTACCAGCTTTATATATATCACCACCAGGAGTTAATTCCTCCATAGGTGTATTTATATTAATTTTTGTCATATCTTTTTTACCTCCTTTAAGGCTAATTCTAAAGCTTTCATATTACCTTCAATAACTTCAGGTTTTTTAGCAAATTTATGTTTAAAAGATCCTTTCATATCTTCAAGTAAAGCTTCATCAGTCATTATATTAGCAACTTTTACTATTGATGCAAGCATTGGTGTATTTGGAAAATATTTACCCAATGCTTCCTCTGATATTTTTCTAGCATCAATTGTATAAATACTTCCTTTATAACCTTTTAATACTTCTTTTAAGTAATCTGCACTTTTTGTTGTATTGATAACAATTGCTCCAGTTTCTTTTAACCCAGCTGTAACATTAACTGTTTCTAATAAAGTATCATCTACTACTACAACATAATCTGGTTCATAAATATTACTATGTATAGTTATTGGTTGAGTACTAATTCTATTGTAAGCAGTAATTGGAGCCCCCATTCTTTCAGGACCGTATTCTGGAAATCCTTGAATATATTTTCCAGTATTGAAAGCTGCATCAGCAAGTAAAAGTGAAGCAGTTTTTGCACCTTGACCACCTCTACCATGCCATCTTATTTCAATTAAGTTATCCATGTATAAATAACCTCCTTTGTTTTAATTTATGTTTTTAGTATATGACTAAACAAAACTACTGTCAAGAAAAAATTGACGAATTTAACTGGTTATTCTAATATTAATTTTAATTAAAAATCCATCCTATTCTAACATTTCATTGTTTAACTTATCCTCTAAAATCTCTTTATTTTTATTTAATAAATTATACAATTCTTCATGTTCATCTATATTTCTATGTTCATTTATATCAAAAAAAGTGATTTTTATATTTATATATTGTTGATATGATTTTTTTATCTCAAAGTATTTTTTTATTGTAATATTATTGGCTATTCCAGAAGAGAATAGTTCAATTATATATTTTTCATTTTTAAATGGTAAACATTTTAAATTTTCTATTATTCTATCATTTATACTATTAAAATCTACTTTAGGAATTATATATTGTTTTAGAAATTCATCATTATTAAGTATATTTAAATTATCTATACAATATTTATAGGTTTATTTTAATAAAATATTTAACAAATTACTTTTATTATTATTAATTTCTTGTTCATATTGAAAAGTTTTTTTATTAACTAGTGAATATGTTATTAAGAAGACTAATACTACAACAATAGCATTTACTAAAATTGCAAAAGCATCAAAATTTAATTCTCTAGTTATCAGATTAAAAATATTAGAAAAATCTAAAAATAAATAAACTAATATTATAATTAAAGAAATTAATACATATTTCCATATGTTTGTTTTCTTTAATTTAGCAAAGATTTTTGATTTTTCCATTTTTTTCTTATTAATCATAATATTATTCCTCCATATTATTATTTTCCTTTAACTTTTTTTTAGTCCTATCTTTTAATGTTTTATAATTATCTACATATTTATAGTTTAGTGCATTTTTTCTTGTAATTACTGTTCTTCCTAATTCCTGTTCTAAATTATTACGTGTATTTTTTGCAATTCTTCCACCACGTTTTGCTATTTCTTTGTTTTCCTTTAGACCATAAGGTTTATGTTCTTTTACAAGTTCTCTTGTTGCAATTTCTCCTAAATCAGTTAATGCTACTTCTATATCTGTCATATTATCTCTTAAAGATTCTTTTCTAATTCCTTTATATTCTTTATATTGCGAAGCTTTCATTCCAGACCATTCTTTATATATTTCATTTGTAAGTATTCCATATTCATAATCTTTTGTTATTCCATTTTCTTTCCACACATCTGTTAATTTGCGTCTATCTACTACACCTGTCAATCTTTGTTTAATCCATTTGTCATCATATCCACGATTTCTATAATAGTCAACTGCACGATTAACAGCAAGTTCTGGATCAAATACCTCATCTATTCTTTCTTTTCCCATTTGAGCTAACCAAAGTTTAAAAGGTTCTGCTTTGTGACTTGGTATTGATTCAATCAATCTTAATATTCCACTTGTATCTAATACGTCAGTATTATAAAATTTTCCATCTTTTGATTTTAGTTTCAGTTGTCCGATTTTTTCGGACAACTGACTACCTTCTTGATTTAACTTTATTTTTAGGTCATTCCAATATTTTCTTGCTCTTTCACTATTTGTTAATGCTCCAACAATATCAACTACACTAAAATAATATTCTTCTTTTTCACTATCCCACGCACTTCTTATTTCTTTTCCTTCAAAAAGATTAGAAATTGTTTCTAATTTATTATTTTTCATTTGGCATCATTCCTTTATAAATTTAATATTGTAAAGAAAGTATATCAGGAATATATATTTATTTCAATTAAATTAGTAGTATTTTGTTAATTCTTTACTAAATATGAGATATAAAAAATTCATACTGTTTTTAAAATATAAAAACAGTATAGCTTTCGAACTATACTGTTTTAACCTAAAAAGTATACTACTAACAAATGTACTTATTGAAGTACTATTATTAAATTAATTTTTATCAACAATTTGTGTTTATTTCATAAAATATTAATTTTTTATTTGTGTCGTTTTACTTTTTTATCCTTTTTTTCTTTAGGAACTACTATATTTTTTGGCTTTTTAGAAGATTTTGAAGACCCTATATTTAGATGTGTATACACAGGTGATATATCTAAGTCTTTTCCGTCTCCAGAAACAATTTTAATATCTTTTTTTTCTGACATTAGAGTTACCTCCATAATTAATTTATTTTGATATTATCATAGGTGATTAAAAAATTCAAGATAGAAAAAATAAAATTTTTAAATATTTAAAAGAAGGATTGTAAAAAATATAATTATAACTTTATCTTTTTTATTTTTATAAAATAGTTAAAATGAAATATTTAGAGGAAACATAAAAATTATTAATGATAAAAAATCAAAGAAAATTATAAAAATTATTTAAAAGTAGGCAATTTTGTGCTATACTATAAATAGTGTGAAAGGAGAGGTGTTAAATATGCAACAAGTAACAAGTCTACAAGAAATAGAAACAGCTATTAATCAAAATGGAGAAATGGTAATTAGCAAAAATAATAAAAATAATGTAATAGTAATGAGTATGGAAGAATACAGAAATAATATTTTTGACGATGAAACAGTAAAAAAACTTTTAAAATCAGAAGAAGATATTAAAAAAGGTAAAACAAGAAAAGCAACAGAAGTTATAAAAGAAGAAATTACTTAAATTTATATTAACATATTAAATAATAAATATAATAAAACAAAAAGTCATAAAGCATGATACCATAAAATAGAATTAAAGAATCACTTCTCTAATGGCTAGTAGAGAGGTGATTTTCTTTATATGTAATTACTACTAATATTATAATCAAAATAAAAAAGGAATAGATAAATATGGAAAATAAATTAGATAAAAATTCAAAAGCATTAATGATATGTGATTTAATTAATAGTATTGTAAGTTTATTTGGTGAGACTTTTTTAGTAGCATATTTTCTACAAATTAATGATGAAAATATTGTAAAAGTATCAATATACTATATAATTATATATTCAATATTAAGTTTAGGAAATATCTTTCTTGGAAATTTTATGAAGCGAAATCCTCAAAAAAGAGTTGTAATATATAGAGTTGGAATAATAGTAAAATCAATATACATATTAATAATATTTATATTTAAAGAAAAAATAAGTCAATATTTTATAATTGTTGCAATTTTTTATGGAATAGCAGAAGCATTATATTGGGGAACACATGATGTGATGAGTATAGAAATAGTAGATAATAATACTAGAAAAAAATATATGACTATAAAGAGAATATTGAGTAAATTAGTAAGTATAATTGTGCCTATTATATTAGGAACATCAATAGAAATGACATCTTTTACTAATATGGCTATATACATATTTATATTAACACTGATACAAATACTAATATCATTATATATAGATGCAAATAAATTCGGAATTAAAGGAAAAAATGAAAAATATAGTCTAAAAAATTATATCAATGATTTATCATATAATCAAAAAGATAAATTAAATAAAATGTGCAAATTAGCTTTTTTATATGGAATTATTATGGATACAATACGAGTGTTAGTAGTTATAATAATAATAATGACATTTAAAACATCTTTTAATTTAGGAATTTTAACTACAGTATTTTCAATATGTTCTATGTTATCATTATATATGTTTAATAAATTATACAAAAAAAGTTATGCAAAGCTAGTATTAATTTTTTGTGTTATACCTGTTGTAATAGGAGTTATAGGATTACTATTAAATATAAGCAAAACAACACTAATAATATATAATTTTACATATAGTATTACAATATGTATTTTAGAAGTTATGTTCAAAATAAAAGCAGATAATATTGTAAATGATTGTTCATTAGAAAAGTGGATATTAGAATATCATACTTTTATAGAAGGATTTATGGATATAGGAAGAGTAGTAGGATTTTCGCTACTTCTTGTTATTGGTTTTATAAATAATATAGTATATTTTAAAATATTACTATTAATTGTAACAGCTTGTATACCAATTTATGCAAAAATGATATATCAAATTGAAGCAAAGGATAGAACTTAAATAAGGGCAAAATGAAGTTTCGCTTTTTTAAAATAATTAGTTATATAAAAGTTATAATATAGTAAAATATACTATTTGCTGGTCAGACTAATCTATAATAAGTTTAATGAATTTTAAATATAAAGGAGTTAATCTAGCTTATCTATATTAATAAGTATCTTCCCAAACTGCGCATAGTATATTTTACTATATTATAATTTTAAATTAAAATAGAAAAGTCGAAACTTGAAAGGGGCAAAATATTGACAGAAACGCATTTTCATGACATAATATGTACATTAAAATAAACGAGTTTTAAAGATATAGAAAGAGGAAGACAATGGAACTAGAAAAAATAAAATCAATACTAGAAGCAATACTTTTTGTAGCAGGAAGGCCAGTATCTAAAAAAGAAATGATGTTAAGTACAGAAAAATCAGAAGAAGATATAGAACAAATAATTTCAGAAATGCAAGAAGAATACAAAAAAGAAGATAGAGGAATAGAATTAATAAGATTAGAAGATTCTTACCAATTATGTACAAAAAAAGAATTACATGAATATATATATTCGATATTAGACAAAAGAAATAAACCAAAATTATCAAATGCATCTTTAGAAACATTAGCAATTATTGCATACAACCCAAGAATTACAAGAGCAGAAGTTGAAGCAATACGTGGAGTTTCAGCAGATGCATGTATATATAAATTATTAGAATATGGTTTAATAGAAGAAGCAGGAAAACTTGTAGACTTACCAGGAAAACCTAGATCATATAGAACAACAAATGAGTTTTTAAAAATGTTTGGTTATTCTTCTTTAAAAGAATTGCCAGAATTGCCGAAATATAAATTAGATGAAAATAAACAAATAGTAATAGATGAAATTATAGAGAATAAAGAAGATGAAGAAGTTATCAGAGAAAATAATGAAGAAAATAATATAGAAAGTAATAAAGAAAGCAAAACAAATAATGATGAAGACATTATAGCAAAAAGTGATGAAAAATATAGTCAGGAGGAAGAATAATATGAAATTATCTCAAACAGGAATGGGAAATGTAAAATTAAATAATATAGATGAAATGTATCCAGGGCAGAGTATATTATTACAAACAGGTCAACTTGTTCAATATGGAGCAGGATTATTCGGATATAATACAGTCCCTTTATTAGTAAGAAGAAATATAGAAAAAATAATTACAGATACTTTAAACAAGTATGGTTGTGTAGAAGTATTACTTCCAACTTTACAACCTGATACTATATGGAAAAACTCTGGAAGATATGATCACTATATAGATGAGGGTACGATGTTAATTACAAAGACAAATAAAGGAACATTTTGTTTAGCTCCAACAGGAGAAGAGGCAATATTAGAATTTGCAAAGGAAAAATTGAAATCTTATAAAAATTTATCTGTTACATATTATCAAATTGGAGAAAAATATAGAAATGAAATACGAACAAGAGGATTTTTACTAAGAGGAAAGAGTTTTCCAATGTTAGATGCATATAGCTTTGATGCAGATGATAAGTCAATGGAAATATCATATGAAAATGCAAGAAAAGCTTTTTTAGAAATATTTGAAAAGATAGGGTTGCCAGTTATTCCAATTGTTGCTGATAATGGTACAATGGGTGGAAAGAAGTCAGAAGAGTTTATGCTTATTTCAGAACAAGGTGAAGATAAAATTTTATATAATGAAGAAACAGGAATAGGATTAAATACTGAAATATTAGAAAGAGAAGATTATAAACAATATTTGGAAGAAGAATATGGAATTACAGATATATCAAATTTTAAAGAGATAAGAACAATGGAATTAGGTCATATTTTTCAATTGAGTACAAGATATTCTGAAATGATGGATGGAAAGTATATCAATAAAGATGGGAAAGAAGCATATTACTATATGGGATGCTATGGTATTGGTGTAAGTAGAACACTAGCAGCTTTATATGAAAACAATCTAATAGATGATTCTAAATGGGGACCATGTGGATTTGTTTTGCCTGAATCAGTAGCACCTTATAAAGTTCAAATTATTCCTAAAATGGAAAATGAAGAGAAATTTGAATTGGCAAATAAATTATATAATGAGTTACAAAAAAAGGGCATAAATGCAATTTTAGATGATAGAGAAAAAATACAAATTGGAGCAAAGATAAGAGATTGTAAGGTATTGGGAACTCCATATATGATAGTTATTGGAGATAAATCAGATGGTGAAAGTTTTGAATTAGAAAATAATAGAACTGGAGAAAAGAAATCAGTCACATTAGAGGAATTAATTTTGAATTTTTAAATATTTTATTTTAAATATAGTATTAACATTAATACTATATTTTTTTCACAAAAAAGTCACAAGTAAACTACTTTAAATTAACAATAAAAATATATTATCTGAATATACTGAATATCTAAATATAATATAACTTAAATATTAAATAGAGGAGAGATGATATATGAAAAAGAAGGAAGAGCAAATAGAAACTTTAGTGAAAGTAGAAAATTTTATAGAAACAAATAAAACAATAGAAAAAGAGGATAATAAATTTGAGAAGTTAATGTTTATATATTCTATGGCAGCAAGAGAAATACAGACAAAAATGGAAAATATCAAAGAGGAATATAGTATTTTATATAATTATGAATTAATAGATCATATAAAAGTACGAATAAAATCTTTTGAAAGTATAATCGAAAAGATGAGGAGAAAGAAATATAAAATTACATATAAAGAAATGATTGAAAAAATCAATGATATAGCAGGAATAAGGATAATATGTCCTTTAAAAAAAGATGTCATTTCTGTAAAAGAATTAATACAGAAAATTCCAGGAATTAATGTTTTAAAGCAGAAAGATTATATTACACACCCAAAAGAAAGTGGATATTCTAGTTATCATATGATAATAGAAATACCAGTTATATTATCAAATCAAATTATTTATGTAAAAGTAGAGATTCAGATTAGAACAATGGCTATGGATTTTTGGGCAAGTTTAGAACATAGAACCAATTATAAACCAAAAAATAATGAAATTTTAAAAAGAAAAAATGAATGGATTAAATATGCAAAAATTTTAGATAAAATGGACAATAAAATCTGGTTAGAAAATAAGATTTCCTAAATATTGTTAAGTTTTATGTTTCAAATGTTAATATATAAATATTTTTTGTAAAAAACATATCTGGGGTCTACCATTAGGTCTTTGATTTCAAAATATTTATATATTAACATTTTTTAAAAGAAAAAGTAATAAATATGAAGGATTTATGTAAAATGCGTCGAATATTATAATAGTGTATATTAATTTGAAATATAAGAAAGAAAGTGAGGGAAAAATGCCACGTTATAGTGATGAACTAATAGATGAAATACGACAGACAAACGATATTGTAGATGTTATATCACAATATGTGCATTTAAAAAGAAGTGGAAGAAACTTCTTTGGATTATGCCCATTTCATAATGAAAAATCACCTTCTTTTTCTGTTTCGCCAGATAAACAGATATTTCATTGCTTCGGATGTGGAGTTGGAGGAAATGTATTTACATTTTTAACAAAGATAGAAGGAATTAACTTTATAGAAGCAGTACAAACACTAGCAGAAAGAGCAAATATACAGTTACCTACTTTAGAAAATAGTGCTGATTCTGTAAAAGAAGAATTAAAAGCGAAAGTATACAAAGTAAATGAATTTACAGCTAATTTTTATCATGAAAATTTGTACAAGCCAGAATCAAAAATTGCTCAAGAATATATTAAGAAAAGAAAATTAAGTAATGAAACATTAAAAGATTTTCAAATTGGCTTTTCAGGTAAATTTGATGAGTTATATAAAACTTTAAAAAAAGAAGGATTTGAAGAAAAAGAAATTTTAGAATCTGGTTTAGTAAACAAAAGTGATAATGGTAAATATATAGACAGATATAGAAATCGTTTAATGTTTCCTATTTGTGATGTAAGAGGAAGAGTAATTGCATTTGGAGGAAGAGTT
>CANTHA010000018.1 GCA_947653375.1 uncultured Clostridium sp.
ATAAGCTCGTCCAAAAAACACCTCATGCCTTTCATTATATTTTTTAGTACGTTTAGTACCATATCTTGTACTTTTAGGCATAATACAAAGTCAGTTACTTCATTAGTTTTATTTTTTATATTATTTACTCCATTTTTAGGATATGGGTAAAAACTGTTACTTAAATCATTTAATATCATTTAATTACCTCTTAAATTCGATTCCGCACTTTCTACAAAAATTATCAATACTTTCACATCTTGATAAGCATACAGGACAATAAGTATTTTTATATTTTGTTAATATTATCTTGTTTTCCTCTTCTAATATTTCTATTTCGTCCCTTCATTCAGATTATATTTTCTTCTTATTTCTATAGGAATTACTATCCTTCCTAATTCATCTAATTTTCTATACATTATCTTTCCTTTCTATTGCATATCTGTTCTAAATCTGTTACAATAAGTACAGATATGAATTTATATAAGTAATTCTTATTTGAACTAATTTTGGTCGTTGAAATCTGAAATTAGTTCTTTAATTTTTTTACTTTTAGAATTATTTACTAATAACTCCATATTATTTTGTAAGTCTGTTAATTTTTCTCTTAGTTCTGCTGAATTATTTAGTAATATTTCATTTTCTTTTTGATAATCATCAATTAATTTATCTCTATTTTTAATTCTGAAATTTGATAGATCTAAACTCTCTTCCAAATTATTAATTGTTTTCTTTAATAATTCATTTGTATTTTTTTCCTCTTCTACTACAAAATTCATTAATAATGCACCTAGTAGTAGTCCTAAAATAAATCCTATAATCATTCTTTTTTATCTCCTTTCTTTTTTATTTTTTTGACATCTTTCGACATTGTTTTTAAGTTTATGCTGTTATAATATACTTTATACATAAGAGAAAAATATTTTTAATTCTAGAAAGTGAGGTGTTATATATGCCTAGTCAAAGAAAAACTAGTGCTAAAGCTGCCAGTGCTGCTTCAAAAGTATTAAAGGATGGTCGCACATCTAAAACTTCAAAAACGGCTGCTGGTTCTGCTCTTTCACAAAGAGCACCTAAAAAGAAATAAGTTTGTTTTCTTTTAAAACTAGGTACATGGTACTAGCTATGCTATGTACCTTTTGCTCATCTTCATTTAAATCTGTATAACCTAATTTATCTAATATCCCATGTAGTATTTCATGTATTAAGGTCTCTTTTTTCATGTCATTTGATATGTTTTTATCTAATTGTATCTTTTGTTCTTCATAATTTATTTGACCTAGTAATCTTTCATATTTATTTATTTGTTCAAGTTCCTCAACTTCATATTCTGTTGCCATTATTTTTATTTTTTTGATTTCCATATTCCCTCCTATTTAAATAACTTAACTATTAAAGCTATTATTGATATTTCTAGTGCTATCCAACTTATCCAATTATTATTGTTATTATTTGACATATTTTCTTTAACACTCCTTTAATGAAATGTATGTGGTGGAATTTCTTCTGCTACTTTTTCTTTTTTTAATTCAAATTCTAAATTATAGTTATCTATATCGTTTAGAACTATCTCTAATTCTTTAGATAATTGCTTTGCTTTTTCTAACTTTTCTTTTAATATTGGCATATCTTTAATTTCTAAATATAACTTATCATTATTTAAATACATATTTCCCTCCTAATAAATCGTATTTTGCATAAAACCATAAACTAACATTACAGACATTCCTATGTTAGATAAAATTACTAACACTGCTTGTCCTAAAAAGTTTAGTATTTTGTTTTTATCTAGTTTTCTTTTCATTTGTTTTCCTCCTTTTAAATTTTAATATTATTAACTTCTGCCCAATTATAAAATTTGTTTTTTATAATAATATAATTCCATTGTCCTGTTTTCCCCTGAAATGCTATTCCGAAATGGAAATGCGTTTTGCCTTAATCCTGCTCTTACATTTTCAGCAGTCATATGCAACACTGCCCCAACTTGAGATGGTGTCATTCTTTCGACTTCTTTAATTTCTTCCTCCATACAATCACCTTCTTTCTTTTTAGTATCAGGTCGTGGTTCTATTGACTTTTGTCAATGAATTGAATAAAAAAAATATCATCAAATTGACACCCTAAAGCCCTACAAATATTTATTGCAACTTTTGGACTTGGATTTCTTTCACCTTTTGTAATTAAAGTAATTGTTGTGGGATTTGTTTTTGCCTTTTTTGCTAATTGTCTATATGAATACCCTGCTTTTACAATCATCTCTATAAATGCATCTATATCCTTTACATATACAGTTCTATTTGCCATTTTTTTCACCTCCATTCAATTACTTTTGTCATCATTATAACACTGTATTTACAAATGTCAATACTTTTTTAAATTTTTTTAAAAAAATATTTACAAATGTAATTATTTGTAGTAAAATATAATTGTCGGAGGTGAAGAAATGACTAATAAAGAGTTAGGAATCTATTTAAAAACACATAGAGAAGGATTAGATTATAGTACTTATGATATAAATAAATTATGTAATATCTCCCCTAGTTATATTTCTCTTGTAGAAAACGGTAAAAGAAAGCCTAGTCCAATTATCTTAAAAAAATTATCTTCAATATACAATTTAGATTATATTGATTTGTTACAAAAAGCTGGATTTATAGATTTAGCAGAAAAAGAAAAAATAGATAGTAAAACTACTAATGTTCATTCTACTTCTCACAATAGAATTAATATAGATGAACTAGATGAAAATGATATTGAAGAATTAAATAGATTTATCGAGTTTTTAAAAAGTAAAAAGAAGAAAAATAAAAAGGAATAGATGTAACCAAATTTACCACGACCTGATACATTTATTCCTCGCAAAACACTATTGAAAGTGATTGTATTTTAATTATAACATTTTAATACCTTTATTTTCAATAGTAAATTATAAATTTATTATTAACATGGAGGTATTTATTGTGAAAATTATGAAAAAAAGAGCAAATGGCAAAGGAACAATTGCATTTCTAGGCAAAGGTAGAAATAAACCTTATGCAAGTAGAATTACTGTAGGAAAGAATATAAAAGGAATACCAATTTATTATGATATAGCTACTTTTGAGACAGAATTAGAAGCATTAGTATGTTTGGAAAATTATCATAAAAATCCTTATCCTCTTTATATAAAAGAAGAAAAATATAATAGGATTATTACATTTCCTAAGATACCTTATCCTCTTATTCCTGTTATAAACCCTACTAAACAAGTTGTTGAAAAAACAAAGAAAGAAAATTACACATTTAAACAATTATTTGAAGAATTTAAAAAAGCAAAACTTCCAAATAATGAAGAAATTAAACTTGAAAAAGAAAAACATATAAAGCCAAAAGGAAAATTTGCTTATCATTATTCTAGGGGCATGTTAACTGCGTACCATAATTCTAAAGAACTATATGATAAAGTATATAAAGATTTAAGGACTTCTGATTTTCAAAATTTTTTAAATAATTGCGGTAAAACTTATGAAACTTTAAGAATAATGAAAAATTTATTTATAAAATTAGATGAATATGCTTTTCAAGAAGATCTTATAGAAAAAAGTTATGCTCAATATATTACATTAAACAATACTAGTAAAACTACTAAAAATAATCGAAAAAGAACACCTTATACTTATGAACAAATTGAATATTTATATAACATTAAATCAAAAGATTATAAAGAAGAATTTATTAGAGATATACTTTTATTAACAGTTTATACTGGTTGCCGTGCAGAAGAATTACTATTTATATATACAAAAAATATATTTATTGATAAAAAATATTTTGTAGGTGGAATAAAAACTGAAGCAGGAATAAATAGAGAAATCCCTATACATCAAAAAATTGAACACATATTTAAAAAATATTATAACCCCAAAAATGAATTTTTGTTTATGATGCCTAACAACAGAAGAGCAAACTATGACTATTATTTATATCATTATAAAGAAAATTTTATCAATAAACATAAGTTTTTAAATCATCATACCGCACATGATGGTAGACATACTTTAAGAACTGAATTAGAAAAATTAAATGTTAAACAGGTAATTATAAACTCTATAATTGGTCACAGCAATGAAAATGTTGGACAAGATGTATATACACATATTTCTATTGAAGAAAAGATAAAAGCTATAGAATTAATTACATACGAAAACTCTAATAATTTATATATTTTGGCTGTTAATAATTGATAAAACACTTTATAAATATAACGAGTTAATAACAAGTTAATAACAATAAAGAAATACCAAATTGTAAAAAGCCTGGTATTTCTTTATTTTTCTATATTTCCATAATAATCGGGATTATCATTGGATTTCTTTTTGTTTTCATAAAAATGTAATCTCTCAAATTATCTTTAACTGCTGATTTAATTGTTGACCAATCACGTACTCCTCTTTCTTCACATTTTTTAATTTCGTGTCTTACTACTGATTTAACATCATCCATTAAATTTTCTGATTCTCTAACATATACAAATCCTCTTGATATAATTTCTGGACCTGATACTACTTCACCTGTTGAAGAATCCATTGTTAATACAATAACTATTAACCCATCTTGAGATAAATGTTGTCTATCTCTTAATACAATACTTCCAACATCTCCTACACCTAATCCATCAACTAAAATTCTTCCACATGGCACTGATGAAGTTAATTCAGCACTTTGCTCATTAATTTCTAATACTCTACCATTTGATAACATTACTATATTATCTTTATCTATTCCCATAGTTTGAGCTGTTTCTCCATGTGCTATTAATTGTCTATATTCTCCATGTACAGGTATAAAATATTTAGGTTTTGCTAGTGCTAATATTAATTTTTGTTCTTCTTGACATGCATGACCTGAAACATGTATAGCTTCCAAAGAACTATATACAACTTCTGCTCCAATTTGCATTAAATCGTCTATAACTTTTGAAATAAACTTTTCATTTCCTGGTATTGGTGTTGCTGAAATTATAACTAAATCATTTGGCGTTATTTTCACCTTTCTATGATCTCCTGCTGCCATTCTTGTCAATGCTGACATCGGTTCACCTTGACTTCCTGTTGTTATAATTACTAGTTGGTCATCTGTATAATTATTTATCATATCAATATCTATAAAAATATTTTCTGGACAATCAATATAACCTAATTCATTTGCAGTTTGTATCATATTAATCATACTTCTCCCACATACTGCAATTTTTCTATTATATTTTACTGCTGCATTTACAATTTGTTGTACTCTATGAACATTAGAAGCAAATGTTGCAACTACTATTCTTTTTGTACAATGTAAAAATAATTTATCAAAAACTTCTCCTACTGAACTTTCTGACATTGTAAAACCTTTTCTTTCAGCATTTGTACTATCTGACATTAATGCTAAAATTCCTTTATTACCTAATTCAGCAATTCTACCAAAATTCATTATTTTTCCATCTATTGGTGTATATTCAACTTTAAAATCACCTGTGTGTAATACAGTTCCCGCAGGTGTTGTTATTGCTAACATAACAGAATCTGGTATACTATGAGAACTTCTTATGAATTCTACTTTAAAGTTTTTACCTAATTGAATAGTTTGACCTTGTAAAACTTCTACTAATTTTGTACTTCTAACTAGTTTATGTTCTTCTAATTTGTTTTTAATAAGCCCTGCTGTTAATTTTGTTGCATAAATTGGAATATTGATTTTCTTTAGTAAATATGGTACACCACCTATATGATCTTCATGACCGTGTGTAATAACTAATCCTTTTATTTTATCTACATTCTTTTCAAGATAAGTAATGTCTGGTATTACTAAGTCAACACCTAACATATCATCTTCTGGAAAAGATAATCCACAATCTACAACTATCATCTCATTTTCATATTCAAAGACAGTTATATTTTTCCCTATTTCATGAAGACCTCCTAGTGGTATTATTTTTAATTTTGATTTTCTAAAAATATTGTCTTCTTTTTCATTTTTTTTATTTTGCATTTTCGTGGTATTTCTACGATATGGTCTTTTTGGTAATGTTTTTTCTTCTTTTTTTTCATTTAAATTTTTAGTATCTTTTTTTGCTGTCGTTTTTGTTGCTCTTGATTTTTTTTTGTCTAATGTATTATTTTTTTTATCTTGAGCATTTCTTCTATTAGTTTTCTTAAGTTCTGTTTCCATTAATTTTAATCTCCCTTCTTTTTTTAATACTTAAAAAAATTAGTTTACCTATCTAAACTAATTTTGACCTCATTTACTAAATTTCATTCATTTTATTATTAATAGTTTTTTGTGTATGGCCTTTTTTCTCTCTTAACTCATACACTTATATTTATATTATAATAAATTCCGATCAATCTATTCAAACTGCTAATTATTATACTATATTAATAATTAAAAGTCAATGTTTATACACTATTTTATACATATAGGGATACTTTTTTATTATGATCAACCCATTAGATCATTTTTTTATTGAAAGAAATTTTTACCTTTCTTGTTATGTTATACCATATTATCAATTTTAATTCATTTGTAATAATTTTTTAGTAAATCATTTTAGAATATACAAACTTAAATTTAAAAAACTGTGCGAAATTTCCACACAGTTAAAACAAATTAGTTAAGAATTTTTTCTTGCCCAGCAATTTCCGATATTTCTTTTTCTATCTTTTCTTGCCCAATGGCAATTTCCAATATTTTTTTTTCAAAATTTTCTATCTTTATATATAATAAAGATAGAATTATCGTTAGTATTAGAGATGTAATTACTATTGCAATAATTAACATCCGTTCTTCCTTAGAAAACATTTTTGAAAACATTTTTTCTCCTCCTACTTTGTTTTTTAGTTAAATTATATATATTATAACATTTTTACATATTTATGTCAATTAAAATATGGCAATCGCTTAAAACTGTTTTTTTATGATATATTTAATGTATCATTTCCATTCTCCTTATAGTTAAATTTTCTTTCTTACATAGTTAGATAGAATTATCCTATAAACTATACTTCTAGAATAGAAGTCAATAAAGTTTACTATTCCAAATACAAACAATGAAAAAGAAGTATTTATAAATAATAAACATATTAAGAATCTAATTATAACTCCAATAGTAGAGCCTATCAGTAATATAAATGACTTTCCTTGAGTAATACATAATGTTTTATTCGTCTCATATGGATATAATCCAAATACAGCAAATGAATATAATATTATATATGGAAAACATTTATATAAGGGCAAACTACCATGCGATATTAATAAGTATATAAATGCAAATACAAAGTTTAGTGTAATAATTAAAGGAAAGCATTTGTTTCTCATATTCATACAATTATTATATTGTTCTTCACATGTTTTACCTTTTGGAACTTTAATCATTAGAGTTGCTTGATATGCATCTGTAAATACCTCTAAAGTTAAACATACAGAATAACAAATAGTGTGTACCCCATATTTTTCAGTTCCCATATAACTTGCAAATACACCATATAATAGTATAAATATTCTTGATAATAATCTTTCTGAAGAATACGCAAAACCATATTTAATTACATTTTTTAAACATTGTTTATTTGGGAATTCAAACTTTAATTTTAATTTATATAACATATATATAATTGAGATAGCCCTAGATATTATAGTTGCAACAAATAACAATGTTAAGTTTTTGGTTAGTAAATATGCTAGTATATCTAGTCCTACTAAAGAAACATAATATACAATTAAGCTTTTTCTATATAATTTTAATTCCCCTTTAAGTCTTACTATTTCAAAAATTCCATTTGCTAATTTTTCAAATACTAAATAGGCAATATAAAAATTTAATAATATATACAGCATATCTTTTTGTATATCACTTAACTCAAATATATTTACTATCAAATTTTTACAACTGAAAACTATAATACCCATTAATATACTAAATATAATGTTAAACCATAAATATTTCCATTCGTTTTTTCTTATTATTCTATAAGTATAAATCCCAATTTCACTAAAAGATCCGAATATTAAATTTATTAATAAAAAACTCCCAGTTACTACTATAGCATCTATACAAATTAAGTTATTAAATGCTGAGTCAATACTTTCTGCTATACTTTTAAATATAAAACTTATAAGTATTGATATAAATTGTTTCATTTATTTATCACCTTTTATTATAATTTAAAGGTACTATAATATTTTATATAAAAGAACAACCTACAAACTTTTTATAGTTCTCAGTATCTCTGCATTTATTATTTTTTTCTTCTAAATTTTGGTTCAAACACTCTATAGTAAAAGAGGGTATCCTCTTAAGATAGGAACCCTCTTTACCTTTTCATCATATTAAATGATTACATTCAACCATATTACAAACTACCTGTAACATAATTTTATAATGTTGCTCTGAATTTATTTTTCCCTTTTTTCGCTTTTTTAGAAGCTTCCTATTCAATCTGCTTAATTCTACATTATCATATTGAATGTAAATAATATTACTTTTTATATTAAATACTTCAACTCGATAATATTTTGAATAGCTCCGAATAGTACAAATTAGTGGATATTCTTTATCTCCAGTCAAATAACAATTTGCTACTACTGAACCATCTCCACGAAAAATTCTTTTTGGATATAATACCCATTTGTATTTGTTATTATTCATATCTCACATTCCTCCTGTAATATGGTTTTTTAGTTATACTATTCCATTTAGGAATAACTTAATTATAACTAAAATTTATTAAAAATTCAATGCTTGTTAAGAAATATATGAATAACTTATCTATATGTATCAAAAATTCTGCAACTAAAAAATCAACCTTTACAGTTGATTTTTCAATACTTTCGTCTGGTGCGACAATTTTACAAAATGGAGCGGGTAGCGAGAATCGAACTCGCGCAACCAGGTCGGAAGCATGGCATTCTACCACTAAATTATACCCGCAAAAAATATATTATTATAATATAACATTTGTTGAAGAAGGAAATTTAAAATCAACAGTTATCTTTTAAAATCATAATTTAAATAATTACAATATATCATTCTTCCTTCTTCAACATAAAAACAACAAAAGAAAACATCGATATTTTTATATTATCATTAATTTATTATACAATTATAAATTTTTATTAAAACTAAACTACTTTTTAATTAATCTTCTTCTACTACATCTATATTAACATAATTAACATATCCTGTTGTTTCATCATATTCAACTGAAACATCATATTTCTTATCTTTATTTTCATTCATGAAATCTAATAATTTATTAGCTAATTGCTTATTTACATTATTTGCATCTATCTTAATCTTTAACTTTGTATCAGAGGAAACTTCTAAATTAGAAAGATTTTTACTAATAATATCAACAATCTTAATAATATTATTTCCTGTTATATTCTTTCCTTGTAATATCTCAAATTTAGAATTAAATCTATTTCTTTCAGCTTCTGTTGTACCTTCAGTTACTTCAATTTCATATTTTTCTTCTAAAATTCCTATTCTTTGTAAAACTTTCTTTATGTCTTGCTTTGTTTTCTCATTAAAATTATTATTAACTTCTTGTTTTACAGATTCATCTATTTTCTTAATTAGTGTAATCAAAGAACGATTATCATCTATATTATTTAAAATAATACTATTATCATTATTTAAATCTATTCTTTCTCTTAAATTATCAACTATATTAATCTTATTCAATATATCAACTGTAAGTCTTTGTTCATTACTTTCATACATAACATTTATATTATCATTAATATCAGTTTCATTTATTTGCAGGTCTTGCACATATGATATTTCTTCCTTTTCAGAACCTGTTTGATTTAATATTGAAAAATTTATTCCATTAATTTTGCTTAATAATATTATATTTTGTAACTTTGCATTATTTCCTGATATATCAGTTTTTACTTGTAAATATTTTTCCTCTCCTAATAATAAAAAATCAATATCAATTTTATAATCAATATATTGAATAGAAAATTTTACTGCATTGCCTTCATTTTCATATATAATTATTTGTGTTTCTTCATTGCCTATATTAGTTTTGCTTATCTTTTCTATCCTCTCACTAATTTTTGATATATAATCATCTTTGATATCTATTTGTTTTTCCAAGCCCATAATAAAAGACCATTGTTTTATTAATTTGTCGATTCTATCTAACTTATCTAATACTATTTCATCCTGTTTCAAAGTTTCTAATACTTTTGAACTCAAATCATTAAACTGTTCTTTTGTAAGTGTAATAATATATGCATTTGTGCTTATATTTCTATTATTTATTTGAACTATTTGGTTTGATTTTTTGGTAATATCATTATCTGATATGTTTTCATTTATCAAATCAATATATTTATTTTTTATTATTGTTTCTTCTTCTTTTGTAATATTAAAAATACTATTTAGTTCATTTTCAATATCTAAATTTTCAGGTATATTTGACAGTTGTTCTTCCTGATACCCCATTGTTTTAAATATTTTTGATAGACTTCCATCATTGCTTATAATAAATTGTTTAAATAAATCCGAAAATCGTATGCCATAATTATTATCACTCTTAATATATTCTAATCCAAATATATTATTTTCTTCCTGTTTTATAGATATTTTATCATATTTATAATTTCTATTTTTATCAGTTTGTCCCTTTATATTAACAGAAATATTATTAATTTCATTATCGGTATTTTCAGATGTTGTACCAAGTTCTTCTACATATTTAATATTAATATCTTTATTACTTGTATACATATTGTTACTTTTAATAGCTTCATACTCATCTTTTTTTATATCTTTTAATACAGTACTTGCATTATCAATACTACTTTCTAAATATTTTATGAATAATGTTTTTTTTGACTTAAATATATCTGTTTTTAAGTAAAGTATTATTAAGGTAATACTTACAATAGCCAAAATTGTTAATATAGATATTATAATTATAATTTGCCTTTTCTTTTTTGTCATCATTATTTTAGTTCTCTCCTTTATTTCATTCTTTGTTTAAAAACATCATATATAATTATTCCTGCTGAAACTGATGCATTTAAAGAGTTAACTTTTCCTTTCATTGGAATTTTAACTAAAAAATCACAATGTTTTTTTACTTTTTCGCTTATTCCATTTCCTTCATTTCCTATTACTATTCCTATTGGACCAGTTAAATCTTGATTATAATAATATTTTTCTGCATTAATGTCTGTCCCGCATATCCATAGCCCTAATTTTTTTAATTTTTCAATCTCATCAGATATATTTGTCACTCTTGCAATTTTCATATGCTCCACTGCTCCACAAGATACTTTATTAACAGTACTATTAACTGATGCTGACCTTCTTTTTGGAATAATAACTCCATGAATTCCTGCTGTTTCTGCTGTTCTTATTATTGATCCTAAATTATGCGGATCTTCTATTCCATCTAATATTAATATAAATGGTTCTTCTTTTTTTTGATTTGCTTGTTCTATTATATCTTCGATTTCACAATATTCAAATGGTGGAACAATTGCAATTACACTTTGGTAATTTTCTGTTTGTGCCATTTGCTCCATCTGTCTTCTGTCTTTTTCAACAATAATAACTTTTCTTTCTTTTGCTATTGCAATAATTTTGTTAATAGAGCCATGTTTTTCTCCTCTTGTTATAAATATCTTATTAATATGTTTTCCACTTTCTAATAGTTCGATTACTGCATTTCTTCCTTCAACTTGATCTTGTAATTCTTCTCTATTTGACATATTTAAATGTCCTTTCTTCATTATATATTAATTTTCTTGCTTTATATTATAACAGTATTTTTTCTTTTTATAAATACTTTTATAGTATTTTTTACTACTTTTTAAGTTTTATTTTTAAGTTTAGTTTATTAAAAAGTTATAATACTGTATATAACTATATTTTAATATATATTATAACACTTAATTTGGAATAAAACAAAAAATTTATAGCAATCGCTTAAAAATATAAAGCTAAAACTATATTTTACTTGACTTATAATACATTTTTATGTATAATTTTAGTAATACTTTATGTAATCTTTCAATAATCATTTATTGCGATAGGAGGTAAAAAAACATGAATACATTTATAAAATTGATTTTTGAAAGTATCTTAACAAACGGTTACTCAAATATGAATCAAAATGTAACTTACTTTCTGTAAAGGCATCTAAATTAGAACAACTCATTTCTGAAAATGAAAATCTAATTGCTTATCATAACAAAGTAATTAGAATTGGTACAACAAAAATGTCTTATTCTTCAGATAAAATTTACAATAATGAGTATGACTTTGCAGATGCAATAACTAGTGTAGGATGGTTTATAAAAAAAGGAGATTATATTAAGGACAAAAAAAATCCTAAATTAAAATCTCAACTTAAAAAAACCAAAAATAAGATAGCATATTACAAAAGACAGTCAAATTTAATTCGTACTAAATTATTTTAATCGTTAAATAAAAAAAAGCTTTATAAGCTTTTTTTCATTATATATACTAGAAAACTTTATCATTTTATAATTATATATTCCAGTTATTTTTTATTTATTGTAAAAAACATTTTGAGTTTAAATATATTATTCATCACTTAATTTTAAAACTGATAAAAATGCCTCTTGAGGTATTTCTACATTTCCAATTTCACGCATTCTTTTTTTCCCTCTTTTTTGCTTTTCTAGCAATTTCTTCTTTCTTGTAACATCTCCTCCATAACATTTTGCAAGTACATCTTTTCTCATTGCAGATATTGTTTCTCTTGCAATTATTTGTCCTCCTACTGCTGCTTGAATTGGAATTTTGAATAATTTTCTTGGAATAACTGTCTTCAATTTTTCTACCATCTTTTTACCTCTATCATAGCTATTATCCTTATGAACTATAAAACTTAATGCATCTACAGGCTCTCCATTTATATGAATATCTAATTTAACTAAATTCGATTTTTTATATTCTTTAAATTCGTAATCTAATGAAGCATACCCTTTTGTTTTAGATTTTAAATTGTCAAAAAAGTCATATATGATTTCATTTAATGGCATTTCATATACTAAAGTTACCCTATTTTCATCTAAATACTTCATATCTATATAAATACCTCTTCTTCTTTGACATAGTTCCATTATATTTCCTACATAATCTTTTGGTGTTAATATATTTGCAGTTACAAAAGGTTCTTCTATATATGATATTTCTTGTGGTTTAGGTAAATCCTCTGGATTATACAGTTCTATTACTTGTCCATCTGTTTTATAAACTTTATAAATAACTGATGGAGCAGTTGTAATAAGTCCTAAATCAAATTCTCTATCTAATCTTTCCTCTATAATTTCTAAATGTAATAATCCTAAAAAGCCACATCTAAAACCAAATCCAAGTGCTACTGATGATTCAGCTTCATATTCTAAAGCAGCATCATTTAATTTCAGTTTTTCTAAAGCTGCTTTTAAATCTTCATATTGACTACCATCAATAGGATATAAACCACAATATACCATTGGTGTTACCTTCTTATATCCTTTTAAAGGGTTATCTGCTTTATTATCTTTTAGAGTAACTGTATCTCCCACATGAATATCAGACAAATTCTTTATATTTGCTGATATATATCCTACTTCTCCTGCTTTTATTTCATTTGATGGCATATATGAACCTGGTATAAAATATCCTACTTCTGCAACTGTATATATTTTATTAGTTGCCATTAGTAATATTTCATCTCCAACTTTTACTTTACCGTCTACTACTCTAACATGTGCAACAGCACCTTTATAATTATCATAATAAGAATCAAAAATTAAACATTTAGTTTTGCCGTTTTCATTTCCCTCTGGAGCAGGAATATCAGTTATTATCCTTTCTAGTACTTCTCCTACATTTAATCCTGACTTTGCTGAAATGCATGGAGCTTGTTGTGCTGGTATTCCTAATATATCTTCAATCTCTTTTTTTACTTCTTCAGGTCTTGCATTTGGTAAATCTATCTTATTTAATACAGGTAAAACCTCTAAATCATTATCTATTGCTAAATAAACATTTGCTAATGTTTGTGCTTCTACTCCCTGACTTGCGTCAACTACTAATATTGCACCATCACATGCTGCTAGACTCCTCGAAACTTCATAATTAAAATCAACATGTCCTGGAGTATCTATTAAATTAAATGTGTATTCTTTACCATCTTTAGCTTTATATATCATTCTTACTGCTTGAGATTTTATTGTAATACCTCTTTCTCTCTCTATATCCATATTATCTAAAACTTGACTTTCCATTTCCCTTTTAGAAAGTACTCCTGTCATCTCTATCAACCTATCTGCTAGAGTTGACTTTCCATGGTCAATATGGGCTATAATACTAAAATTTCTTATACGTTCTTGTCTATTATCCATATTTCCTCCGTTTGCTTTATTTAAATTTGCATAAATTGTACCATATCAAATATAAAATCACAATAGTTTTAGTAATTTATGATTAGTAATTTTCTAATCCCTGATATAAATTAAAAACATTATAATATCCCATACTATATAATTTTTTTTGAGCATTTTTACTTCTTATTCCTGAACTACAATAAACAATTATATTTTGTTCCTTATTCTTTAATATCTCTTTTGCCTTAAATTTAATCTCATATTCTGGAATTGAAATTGCATTCTCCAAATGACCTTCTTCATATTCTTGCTTACTTCTTACATCAATTAAAATTGCTCCCCTATCTTTAAGATTATTTAACTTTTCCATATCTATATCATCTTCTTCAATTGTTCTATAATGTGCTTTCATAAAAAAACATTTCAATTTATTTAGTAACATTTCATCCTCTCCTAAATTATACATCTATATATATTATGATTTAACAATATAAAAGTTTAAATTTAAAAGTTATAATATATAGTAAAAAAAACTAATGCGCAGTTTGGGAAGACATTTATTTTTATAAACAAACTAGATTAACTCTTCTACATTTGAAAATTTTCAAACTAATTTATATGATTAGTTTGACCAGTAAATTGTGTTTTTAATAGATATTATAACTTTTATATTAATTATATTTTTAAAGTTATATATAATAAAAACATTAATGTGCAATTTGAGAAGATTTTTTACAATTATATTACAATCATATTTCATCATCATACAATTTTCTTTACTTTTCATCATTATTAGATTAAATTTATATAGTTTTATTACAGCAGTATTTCATTTTTATTACAATTATGTAATTTTTAATATTTTATGTTACTTGTTTTAATATTTTAATCCATTATATTTTATCATGTGGATACTGTGGATAACTTTGTGAATAACCATATTTACTTGTTTTCATTTTTTTAGTTGTTCACATTATAATTAAGTTTATATAATATGTTGTATTTATTGTAACCATTGATACTCTTTATGTGTACCTAATTAATGTGTTATACACAAATATATAAACAATATTATTTCCAAAATTGTAATAATAGGTAATCCAATTATAAAATTAATTTTTTGTGTTTTGTGCCTAAAAATATACATACCCAAAATTGTACCTATACCTCCTCCAATAGCAGTTACTATAAATAAAGTTTTTTCTGCTATTCTCCAAGAGCCCTTTCGAGCTTTTGTTTTATCTAACCACATTATAAAAAAACCAAATAAATTTATTAAAAGTAAATATAAAATAAAATTATTTAATGTAAAAATTGTATTCAAATTAATTTCTTCAATCATAATATTTTATTCACCTCCTGTATATTATTAAATTATATATTTATTTAATAATTCTTATCTCTGAATAATCACTATATTTCTACCATTTTTCACATTATCCCTTGCTTTATTTTAGGCTTTATGTTATAATTTAATATATTTTAGCAGTATAATATTTTCATAAGGAGGGTAGTACCTGATGGGTAAAAATTCCAAGAGGTATACATGGAGAAAAAAAGCTATTCGGTTAGAAAACTATTGGGATGCATTTATTATTGAACATCCAGAAATAGAATTAATTTTTAATGAATGTGGACAAATAGTTGATATACAGTTTCCTCCAGAAACTGAACATATATTGCTTATCCTTAATATGAATTTACCTAATAATAATGTAATGTATCTTTCATATACATATTTAGGTAATTTAGTTCATTACGAGGATGATTTTCTCAAAGATTAATAGTTTTTATTTGTTTTCTCCTTTTTTGATAGGAAGATGCATTAATTAGCATCTTCCTATTCTTTTATATTATAGTAAAGCTCTCTGAACTTCATATAACTATTCTATCCAAACAAACTCATCTGATTACTTTGACTCATTCCATCCAAACAACCATATTTCTTTAATAAATCAGTTACAGAATTTCCTACTTTTGAACGTATTTTTAAATCATCAATTGACATAAAAACTCCTTCTTCTCTAGCATTTGTTATTCCTTCTGCTGCCACTGTTCCAAGTCCTGGTATACTATTTAATGGTGGTCTTATTTGACCATCTTCCACTAAAAACTTCGTTGAATGTGACTTATATAAGTCCATAGGTAAAAATTCAAAACCTCTTTCATACATTTCTAGCACTAACTCTAATATAGCATACATATTTTTATCTTTAACAGTAGCATTTTTTCCTTGCAAATCTATTTCTTTCATTTTATTTTTTACTTTTTCTTTTCCAAATATCATACAATCACTATCAAATTCATCTGCCCTAATAGAAAAATATGCTGCATAATACGCTAATGGTTCATGTACCTTAAACCAAGCTATTCTAAAAGCATTTGTTACATATGCTGCTGCATGGGCTTTTGGGAACATATATTTTATTTTTTCACATGATTTTATATACCAATCTGGCACCTCATGTTCTTTCATCAATGCTTTATATTCTTCCCACTTTTCTGGATCTTTTAATGCCTTACCTTTACGAACTGTTTCCATTATCTTAAATGCTGGGTTTGGTGGTAACCCCTGTTTTATAAGATATATCATAATATCATCACGACAACATATAGCATCTTGAAGTGTTACAGTTCCAGCTTCTATTAAACTTTGTGCATTACCAAGCCATACATCAGTACCATGTGATAAACCAGATATACGTATCAACTCATCAAATGTAGTTGGCTTTGTATCTACAAGCATTCCCCTTACAAATTTTGTTCCAAACTCAGGTATTCCAAAACTTCCAACTTCTGAATGAATTTGT
>CANTHA010000019.1 GCA_947653375.1 uncultured Clostridium sp.
ATGGCATCTACTACAAAAATAATGACTGCAATAATTATAATAGAAAATTATAATTATTGCAGTCATTATTTTTGTAGTAGATGCCATTTTTACTTTGTTATTTTCATTTTTACCAAATAATACTTGTTTGCTAGTTCTATCTAATACTATACAAGAACGTGAATTTAAATCTTTTTCAGAAAAATTATCTTTTTTTGAAGAAGCTTCTATAATTTCTGAACTAACGTCAACTGTAGCGTCTATTTCTTCACTTAACATATCATCTGCAATACAAGATATAGGAGTGAAAATGAATAAAAGTAAAATAAGAAATATTGTAATAAGTTTTGTAAATTTTAAATTTTTAATTATAATCATAACAAACTCACCTAAAATCCTTCTATATAAGCATATATCTTTTTTTATTAATTATTACAATTATTTATATTGATAAATAAATAAAAATAACTTTAATTGACGTAAAATCTTGATTTTATAACAAAAATGTAATATAATTGTAAATGTAGGGTTATTTTTGAATTTTAAAGTTAAAAATATATTTTCCGTAAAGGAAAAAAGAGCGTTAAAAAAATAGTTGAATTTATTGGAAAATATACCTATTGACTAAAAAAATAAAACATATAAAATAGTATACAGAGATATTATATATAAAGGAGAGAATTTTCATGAAGTTGAAGAAAATTATATTAAGCAGTATTGTTGCGATAATATTTTCAATATGTGTTATAGGACAAAATATTTCATATTCAGCAACTGATAAAGGAGTATTATATTTAGGAATAAATCCATTAATGACTACAAGTCCAAATTTTGGTTATTCAATTGGAGATCCTAATGCTAATACATCTACATCAAAAGTATCAGCAAGAATATGGAACCTAATAAAATATGCTAGTCCCACTTCAACATCACAATTAGCTAATCAAGAAGATATATTCTGTTTAAGAGAAGGATTAGGTTGGAATCCAGGAGAAGAAACATTAATAAAAACATATAATGATGTTTATGATATGAAAGAAGAAAGATCAACAATAAGCAGTATGTTTAATAATGCTTGGAATTGGGAAAAAACAGTTGATGGAGTAAATCAATATAATGCTATATTAGCAGTACTAGATATGTTCTATACAAATAATTCGTCAAATGATTATAAAGAAACTTTATTAAATAATGCAGGAATAAGAAAAGAAGAATATAATGCAAATGCATATATAACAGATAGTGATATAAAAGCAGTAGAACAAGCAGCGTTATGGTATTTCACAAACTATGGTGAAAATAATAATTTATATAATAAAACAGGAAATACAGGATGGTTAAATTACACAACAGATGGAAACACTTATACAAGTTTATCTGATTATAATCCAAGTAACACATTACCAAGTCAATCTTATGGTGTGCAAAGACAAGAACAAGTAGAATTATTATATAATTATCTAATAAGAACAGCTAAACAAAATGCTCCAAAATATAATACTACAACAACACAAACAGCTCAACCAGCAATGGTAGAAACAACAAAATTACAATCAACTCCAAATGGAAATAACAATGTAATAGGACCAATAAAAATTACAGAAACAGCTAATAATAGTATAAATTACAATATAGATTTTATAGTAAAGAACGGAAATACAGAAATAACAAATTATACTTTATTAAAAGGTGATAAAACTAATGCTGGAACAACTAATGTCAAAGATTTAGTTGGTCAAAATTTCTATATTTCAATACCAAATAGCACATCAATATCAGATTTAAAAGTAGGAATTAATATAAAATATAGCAAATCAACTTTAAAATTATGGACAAATTCAACAAATAAAACTTCACAACAACCAGTAGTAATACCACAAAACGAAGAGATTGAAATACCAACAGAATTAACATTAAACAAAGAATTTGATTTAGCTTTAAGAAAATATATCACAAAAATAGGAACAACAGAGCTAACAGGAAAAAATTCAAGAGTTCCAACAGTTAAAACAGATAAGTTAAATAAAACAGATACAAATGGTAACAAAATCACAACAGCTTCTTATGAGCATAAAAAAGATCCAGTACCAGTTGAAACAGGAAATATAGTAACATATAAATTAACAATATATAATGAAGGGGATAAATTAGGAAGAGCAACAGAATTAGTAGATCAATTACCAACAGGTCTAAAATTCAAATCAATTGTAAGTGGTAACTTTGATTTAAATAATTATAATGAAACAACAAATACAGTAACTTTAACAAGAAAAAGTGGAAATACAGCTAACTTAAATCCATATACAACAGGAACACCAGATTCAGAGACAGTAGAGATAACATGTGAAGTAACAGCAACTGCAGATAATTCAGTAAATAAAGTATTAACAAATGTTGCATGGATATCAGAAGAATATGATGCAGAAAGTAATGTAACAATTAAAAATACAAAAAATCAAGATAGAGATTCAGAACCAGGAACTATACCAACAGTAAATAAAGATAATATGGAAAACTATACAGGAAATGGAAACAAAGCAGATTTAAAAGACTCAACTTATTATTATAAAGGACAACAAGATGATGATGATTTTGAAAAATTAGTATTGACTCCTCAAGCTTTTGATTTACATTTAATAAAACGTATTACACAAGTAAATGGTAATGATGTAAAAAATAGAATTGAAAATGTTGATGTAAGTAAATTAAATACCTTAGATGAGAATGGAAAGATGATTACAGATGCTGATATTAAAATGAATAAAGAACCAGTAGGAGTAAGCAAAGGTGATATAGTAACATATACATTCAGAATTTATAATGAAGGTATGGTTGACGGATATGCTCAAGAAATAACAGAAGACATACCAGAAGGATTAGAATTTATTTGGTCAGAAAAAACAGGAGCAGATTTAAAAGCAGATACAACATTGTCAAATGAAGAAAAAGAAGCTATAGAATTTAACCAAAAATATTTATGGGGAAATTTTGTATATGATAGTGCAGAAAAAAATAAAATAGTTCAAGTGTCATCAAGATATCTATCTAAAGAAGTTAGCACAGATAATGAAATACCAGCATTTGGAAATAATGATGGAAATAAAACAGAAACAGACCTAAAATATAAAGAATTATCAATAAAAATGAAAGTAGTATCAGACAATGTATCAGGAACTACAATACGTAATGAAGCATGTATATCAGACGATACAGGTGATGATAGAGATTCAGATACAGAAGATTGGAAAGAACATCCAGACCATGAAGATGATGAAGATCATGACTACTTAATATTACAATCATTTGATTTAGCATTAAGAAAGTTTATTATTGCAGTAAGTGATGATGAAACAATAGAAGATAAGGATTATTTAAAAAATTCAGATGGTTCATATAGAAGGGCACCAGTTGTAGATACATCAAAATTAAATACAACTGATGAAAATGGAAAATTAATTACAACAGCTACATATAACCATACAAAAGAACCAATATTAGTACAACCAAATAACATTGTTGTATACATGTTAAGAGTATATAATGAAGGTGAAATGGATGGATATGCTAGTGAAATAAAAGATCATTTACCACCAAATTTGGAATTTGTAAATAATGAATATAATAAAAAATATGGATGGTCAGCATCACAAGACGGAAGGACAATAACAACTAAATACTTATCTAATAGTAAAATAGCAAAAGCTTCAGAAAAAAATAATAAAATAGAATTAGCTTATAAAGAAGTTCCAATTATGTGTAAAGTGAAAAGTACAGCACCATCAAATGAAAAAATAACAAATTTAGCAGATATTACAGAATACCTAGATGAAAATAAAAAACCAGCAACAGATAGAGACTCACAACCAGATAATGTTAAAGTTCCAACTGATAGCGAATTCCCATCATATAAAGACAATGTAAATGGAAGTTATATTCCTGGACAACAAGATGATGACGATTTTGAAAAAGTTGTAGTAAAAATATTTGACTTAGCATTAAGAAAATGGGTAACACAAGCAATTGTAATAGAAAATGGTCAACAATCAGTTTCAAATACAGGACATCAACCATATGACGATCCAGAGGCAATTGTAAAAGTAGAATTAAACAGAAAAGATTTAAATAAAGTAGTAGTTAAATTTAGATATTCTATTAGAGTTATAAATGAAGGTGATGTAGAAGGTTATGCTAAAGAAATAACTGACTATGTACCAGAAGGACTAAAATTTGTTGCAGAAGATAATCCAGGTTGGAAAGATGAAGGAAATAATGTAATTTCAACAAGACTACTAGAAAATACATTATTAAAACCAGGAGAATATGCTGATATAGAAGTATTACTTACATGGATTAATAGTGGTGATAATATAGGACTAAAGGTTAATACAGCTGAAATTTCTGAAGATTATAATAAATATGGTTTACCAGATAAGGATTCAACACCAGATAATAAAAAAGATGGTGAAGATGATATAGATGATGCACCAGTTCTATTATCGATTAGTACAGGTCAATTGAGAATATACTTCACATTAGGATTCATTATATTAGTAACAATTGGTGGAGGAATTATATTAATTAAGAAATATGTTCTATAATAAATAAAAAAATAGCACTTCATTTGAAGTGTTATTTTTCTTCATCTTTAATATTTTTTCTTTGTTCTAATTATATTTTTGTTTTTTCTATACTATCAATAGATTTTTTTGTAATATTTCTTTTGCTACATATTGTGTTAAATATTGCACTACGTGTATTCCACTATTATCTAGTTCTAATAATTCTTCCATCATATCTATCCCAGAAATTTATTTAGCTGTGAACAGTAAAATACAAAAATAAAAGAACAAAAATTCGTAAGAACTATTGAAAATATGTTTGAGATATGATATAGATATAGAAGATAAAGATAAACTTTTACTATTAGAAAGTTTTAAATAGTGAAAGTTGGAAAAGAGGTAAGAAATGGAACAAAATAATAGTATTAAATTATTTGAAGATAAAAATATTAGAGTAGCATGGAATGAAGATAAGGAAAACTGGTATTTTTCAGTAGTAGATATTGTAGCAGTTTTGACAGATAATGATTATCAAGCAGGAAGAAAATATTGGAAAACATTAAAAATGAGGTTAAATCAAGAAGGGAGTGAACTGGTAACAAATTGTTACCAGTTGAAAATGAAAGCACATGATGGGAAATTAAGAGATACAGATGTAATGAATACAGAACAAATTTTAAGATTAGTCCAATCAATTCCATCAAAGAAAGCAGAACCATTTAAACTATGGCTTGCACAAGTTGGAAAAGAAAGAATTGATGAAACATATGATCCAGAGATAACAATAAATAGAGCATTAGATGCTTATAGAAAAAAGGGATATTCAGAAGAATGGATAAACCAAAGATTAAAAACAATTGATGTAAGAAAAGAATTTACAGATGAACTAAAAAGAGTAGGTGTTAGTAAAAATAAAGATTTTGCAATACTAACAAATATGCTAACTCAAGTTTGGAGTGGATATTCTGTAAAAGAATATAAAAATTTAAAAGGTCTAAAAAAAGAAAATTTACGTGATAATATGACAAATATGGAATTAGTTTTAAATATGTTAGCAGAAACATCTTCAACAGAAATATCAAAAAGCACAAATGAAAGAGGAATCAAAGGTGCAGAACAATCAGTTATAAAAGGTGGAAACATTGCTAAACTTGCTAGAGAACAGTTGGAAAAAGAAACTGGAAAGAAAGTAATTTCTGACAAAAATGCAAATGAAATAAGGCAATTAGACAAATAAGGTGTAAGGATATTGTTTAATAGGAGAAATAATAGTAAAATTGGAGAAAATAAGCAGTTAAACAGAAAAATAAAAAAAGAAGAAATTTAAAAAGATATAAATAGTATATCAGCATTTTCAAAAAATATAGTAGAAGCAATTTCTTTTACATTAAGTGATATATATAAATTATTTAATTATTCACAAAAATTTGATGAAATTATAAAAGAATTTCAAAATATAGAAAATATCTAAATTTTCTAATTCGTTCATATTTTCCTCTTTCTAATTATGCAAATGATATCTGCACAATGTATCTAATTATATTGAAGTCATTATAGCATTTATTTCAAAATTTTTTACTACAAATACAAAATATAGTGATTAAGTTTTTAAAATGAAAAATTTAAACCCTAAATTCCGTAGAAATATTGCAATTTTTGACATTATGTAATAAAATAAAAATCACAAAATAGAATTAAAACAAAAAAGAAAAAAACATATATCACAAAATGTAAAAAACTTTTTTAGTTTAGGTTACTAAAAAAGACAAAAACCACAAAGGACAAGTAGTAAAATAAGCCTATAAAAATTTAAGAGGTGGTAAGAATGTTTCAAAATATAAATGAAGACACTTTTAATATAAAGGAAGAAATAGAAAAGCAAGATAAAGTAAATATATTCTCAAATGTAGTAACAAAAAGCAATATAGTATTATACATAGTATCATTTATGCTATCAATGGTAGACTTTAGTGGAGAATTCTCAATATTCAGTATTAGTATGTTAGGAGCGTGTTTTGCATCTTCAGTTCCAGCATTAGGAATTGTAGTAGTTTCATTAGCAGGAAATATAATTAAATATGGGACAGGAGGAGCATTAGGGTACTTTTTAACAGCATTAGCAATGATAGCAACATTATTCATATTTAAGCCAAATTACAATGAGCAAGAAAGAAATGAAAAAATAAAAATTGGTAAAAATGTATTTTTAGCTACTATGATAATTGAAATAATTAAATTTGCTATATCAGGATTTACAATTTATGATGTATTATCAGGAATAACAATTTCAATGATTGCACTTGTATTTTATAAAATATTTGTTAATTCAATTGTTGTAATACAGGATTTTAGTGAAAGAAGAGCTTTTTCAATTGAAGAAATGTTAGGAGCCAGTCTTTTACTTGCTATTTCCGTAGGAGCTTTTGGAGAATTAAGTGTATTTGGATTTGGAATTAGAAATGTTTTAAGTATACTAATAGTTATGATACTAGGATGGAAAAATGGAATTTTAGTTGGTACAACATCAGGTGTAACAATAGGTGTAACATTAGGGGTTATATCTGGATCAGAACCTATTATGATAGCAGCATATGCAATTTCAGGAATGGTTGCAGGTATATTAAATAAATTTGGTAAAATAGGAGTAATTATTGGATTTGCATTAGGAAATATAATTTTAGCATATATATCAAATGGTTATACAATAGAATTAATACATTTTAAAGAAATATTAATAGCTTCAATAGGACTATTAGCAGTGCCAAAAACATTACATATGGATTTAGAAGAATTTATTGGAAATTCAAAATTTTTACCAGTAGTACCAAATAATACATTAAATAAAAGCAGAGAAGTAGTAGAAAATTTAAATAATGTATCTGAAACAATACAAGAAATGGCAACTACATATAATAATGCAGATGTAGAGAATATTGAAGATGATACACAAACAAATACAAATATGCAAATATTTATAACAGAATTATTAAATAATTTAGAGCCATATAAAGAAAATATGTTATATGAAGATATATCAGATACAAATGGCGAAATTATAGCAGAAATTTTCAAAACATTATTGGACAAGCAGGAAATAGAAAGACAAGATTTACTAGAAATATTTGCAAAATGTAACAGTTATATAGTAGGATTTGATGATAAAGATATAAGTTCATATTTAGAAGAAAATATAAATCAAATGATAAGAACTATAAATATTTCATATAAAGTAAGTAAGTCAGATTTTGTATGGCGTAAAAAAGTTGAAGAAAAAAATAAAGTAATGAGTAAACAGCTAAATGAAGTGTCAAAAGCTATTCAAAATATGGCAGATGGAATAGAAAAAGATTTAGAATTAGAAGGTCAATATGAGAGAGAAAGAATAAAGATTATAGAACTTCTTAAGCAAAAAGAAATAGAAGTTCAGGATATATCTTTAAAAAAAGAAGGCAGATATTATATAAATATATATATAGAGGAATTACTTGACTATACTGAAATTAGTACAGTTGAAAAAATATTAACACAATGTTTAAAAGAAAAAATAGTGCAAAATGAAGAGGCAAGTATAGGAAACAAATTAAGTTTCATATCAGATGATAAATATGTAATGGCTATAGGAACATCAGAAACTACAAAGAGTAAAAGTGAAGTTTCTGGAGATAGTATATTAAGTATAAGATTAAAAGATGGAAAATATTTAGTAGCAATTAGTGATGGTATGGGTAGTGGTAATGATGCTAAAAATAGTAGTTCACAAGCTCTAAAATTGTTAGAAAATATGCTTTTATCTGGATTCGATAAAAATATATCTATAGATTTAATAAATACATCTTTAATGAATCAATCAAATGAAATATTTGCTACATTAGATATAGCAATTATTGATTTATATAAGGGAACTATAGAATTTTTAAAAAGTGGAGCATGTCCAACATATGTGAAAAACAAAAATAAAGTACAAGTTATAAAATCTAATTCATTACCAGCAGGAATTGTAAATGAAAGTAAATTCCAGACATTTGAGAAGGATATAGAAACTGGGGATATAATGCTAATGTGTTCAGACGGTATTTTAGATTCAAATGTTGAATACAAAAATAAAGAGCTTTGGATAAAATATATGTTAGAAGATATAGAAACAAATAATACTAAAAAGATAGCTGATTTAATATTAAATGAGTCAATTGATAATAATTTTGGTATTGCTAAAGATGATATGAGTGTTATAGTTTGTAAGTTTAGAGAAAAAGAAGATTAATATCTTCTTTTTTTAAAATTCAAATATACAGGAGTTAATCTAGCTAATCTGTAATAATAAGTGTCTGCCCAAACTGCGCATTAGTGTATTTTACTATATATTATAACTTTTAAATAAAAAAATCGAAACTTAAATCTTTTTTATATTGAAAGAAAAGTCGTTTTATGATATATTATAAATGTTAAAGGAGGCAAGAAGAATGAGTAGGGGAAAAAGATATGAAGAACCTAAATTAAACATGAAAAAAGTATTTGCAGTAATAATTGCAATAATAGTAGTTATCATGTTTATATTTATAATAAAAGGAATATTAACAAATAATAAAGATGAGGGAAAAATAACAAGTCAAGATTATTTTGTATCATATAAAGATAATAAATTTGGAGTTATAAATGCAAAAGGAGAAAATGTAATAGATCCTTCTTATGAAGAAATGATAATAATACCAAATAGTAAAAATGACGTATTTTTATGTACATATGATGTTAATTATGAAACAGGGGAATATAAAACAAAAGCACTAAATAGTAAAAATGAAGAAATATTTACTCAATATAACAAAATAGAAACAATATTAAATCATGATAAAAATAATAACTTATGGCATGAGGAAAATGTGTTAAGAGTACAGAAAGATGGTAAATATGGTTTAATAAATTTAGGAGGAAAAGAATTATCATCATGTGAATATGAGGAAATAACAGCAATTGAAGAAATAACAGGTGCTTTAAAGGTTAAAAAAGATGGTAAATTTGGAATATTAGATAAAGACGGAAAAGAGATATTAAAAACTCAATATTCAGATATAAAAAGATTAGGAAAAGAAAGTAAAGACGGTTTTATAGTAAAAAGTGAAGACAATAAATATGGAATAGTAGATTATTCAGGAAATATAATAATTGAAAATAAGTATGAAGATATAGAAAATATTCATAAAAATGATTTATATGTTGCAAAAAATAATGGAAAATATATATTAGTAAAAAAAGATGGAACAGAAATTGCTGTAAATGCTGATGAAATAAAAGATATTTTATCAAATACTGAAAATGGAATAATAGTTGTAAAAAACGGAAAATATGGAGTTATAAAAATAACAGGAGAAAGTGTAATAGATACAATTTATGATGACTTAAAAGAAGCAAAATCAGGAATATTAATAGCAAAACAAAATAATAAATATGGAATAATAAATTTAGAAAAAAATCCTAAAGTAGAATTTAAATACTCTAATATTATATATGATGAAAAAGCAAATATATATATAGCAGAAGATGAAAGTTTTAATAATGATATAATGAATGACAATTTTGAAATAAAGCAATCAGGAATATTAATCAATATAGATGATGAAAAAGGATATATTGAACTTAGACAAAAAGAACAAAGTAAATACTATAATTTTAAATTTGAAGAAAAAGACGTAAAAGATGTATTATCTTCAAATACATTATATGTAAGTAAAAAAGAAGGAAAATATGGATTTGTAGATAAAAATGGAAATGTAGTAGTTGATTACATTTATGATGATGCAACACAACAAAATAATTATGGATATGCTGGAATAAAGAAAGATGGAAAATGGGGAAGTATAGATGAAAAAGGAAATATTATACAAGAACCAGTTTATAATTTAGAAAATTATTTAGAAATAAACTTTATTCAGAAATGGCATTTAGGTCAAGATATAAATATGAAATACTATAATCAATTATAAGGTTAAAAATTATTAGAAATGGGTAATGCAAAATGAAAATAACATGTGGAACAGACATTATTGAAATTGACAGAATTGAACAAGATATAAAACAAATAGGTGAAAAATTTATTAATAAGATATTTACACCAAATGAAGTTAAATATTGTGAAAGTAAGGGAAAACAAAAATATCAACATTATGCAGCTAGATTTGCAGCAAAAGAGGCAACTTTTAAAGCAATATCATGGAAGTTAGAAAATAAATATGATTTACAATGGAAAGATATAGAGGTAATTAATGACAAAGAAGGTAAACCACAATTAAAAATAAAAAATGTTGATATGATTGATATACAAAATATTGATATAAGTTTATCACATTGTAGACAGTATGCGATTGCATATGTAAGTATATTAAGTGAGAGTTAATCTCACTTTTTATAGTATAGGAACGTTTTCGCACTTGTATGTTGTTTTTCTATAAAATAAACTATAAATTAGATAATGTAAAGTAATCTATGAAAAAATGAAATATAGAAAATAAATTAAAGGGAGGAATTAAAATGTTTTTTGATAGCCATGCGCATTTAGATGATGAAAAATTTGATTTAGATAGAGAAAAAGTTATAGAAAAGATTTCTAAAGAAATGAAAGGATTTATATCTGCAGGTTATAGTTTAGAAGGTTCAGAGTATGCTGTAAAACTTTCAAAAATGTATGATTTTATTTTTGCAACTGTAGGTATATCGCCAAATGATATTCCACAAAATGAAGAGGAATTGTGGATAATGATTAGTAAAATAAAAAAATTAGCTAAAGAAAATCATAACAAAGTTGTAGCAATAGGTGAAATAGGGTTAGATTATTATTGGAATAAAGAGAACAAAGAATTACAGAAAAAAGCTTTTATAAAGCAAATAGAATTAGCAAATGAATTAGAGCTACCAATTGTTATACATACAAGAGAAGCAGTTATGGATACAATAGAAATATTAAAACAAAATCAAGTAAAAAACAAAGGAGTATTTCACTGTTGTCCATTAAATAGAGAATTAGTAAAAGAAGCATTAACACTAGGATTTTATATATCTTTTGCAGGTCCAGTTACATTTAAAAATTCTAAAAATGCAGATGAAATAATAAAAATGGTTCCTGAAAACAGAATATTAATAGAAACAGACAGTCCATATTTATCTCCTGAACCATTAAGAGGAAAGAGAAACGAACCAATTAATGTAAAATATATTGCAAATAAAATTGCTAGTGTAAAGCAAATTACTGTAGAAAAAGTTGCAGAAATAACATATAACAATGCATGTCAGATATTTAATATTGCCACTGGTTCCGGGTTTGATTGGCAATAAAATGTGACAAATTGCCACTGGTTCCGGGTTTAAATGGCAATTTTTTCTCAATATTAAAATGTTTAATAGATATGTTTTTATGTATTGTGTATTGAAATATACAAAATGTAAAATAATATGTAGATTACCCCAATCGCATTTATTATAAGTTAATTTAATTGATTATATAATAAATAAAAAATAATTTATTAAATTGATAAAAAAATTGTGACAAAAAAGGGCGACCCCTTTGTCACAAGTTTTGCCAATTAAACCCGGAACCAGTGGCAATTATTTAATGTTTCTTAAAGCTTCAATTCTATCTGCTGTGCTAGGATGAGTTGACCAGATATTTGTAGTTTTTTTCTTACCTTCTTTTTTAAATGGATTAACTATATACATATTAGCAGTTGCATTATTAGCAGTTTCTAATTGATTAGGGTCATTTTCTAACTTTTCTAAAGCTGAAATTAATCCATCTGGATTACGAGTTAATTCTACTGCTGTACTATCAGCCAAGAATTCTCTTTTTCTTGATAAAGCTAATTGCATAAGAGAACCAAATATAGGTGATAATATTAAAAATACTAAACCTATTAACATTAAAATTCCATTACCTTTATTATCACTATCTCTGTCTTTAACACCACCCCAGAAAAGCATCCTAGAAAATATATCAGATATCATGACAATAAAACCAACCATGACAGAAACAACGCAACTTAAACGTATATCGTAATTTTTAATATGACTCATTTCATGTGCAATAACACCTTCTAATTCATAATAATTTAGTTTTTCTAATAATCCTGTTGTAACACATATAACAGCATTTTCTGGGTTTCTACCAGTTGCAAAAGCATTAGGTTGACTGTCTTCTACAACATATAATCTTGGTTTTGAAGGTAAACCCGCAGTAACCATTAATGCATCTAAAATATTTACTAATTTTAAATCTTCTTCTTTAGTTGCAGGTCTAGCTCTATTTAAAGAAAGTACTATTTTGTCACTATAATAGTAAGAACCCCAAGCTGATCCAATTGAAAACACTAGTGCTATTACAATTGAAACAATTCCTAAATTTAATGCATTACAAATATAATAAACGATTAGAGTTATTGCTATTATAAATATACTAACTATAATTCCTGACTCAATCTTATTTTTTTTAATATTTTCAAACATATTATAATCCTTTCATAACTTAAAAGGTTAGAAGTAATAAAACCTCCAACCCAAAAATTAATATAATAATATTTATTTATTATCAGTTCCAAAGTCCACTTTAACATTTTTTCTAGCATCTTCGCTTTCTGCTTTAAATAAATCACGAGGTTGGAAATTAAACATACCAGCTATAATGTTAGAAGGGAAAACTTGTAATTTAGTATTATACATTGTTACAGTATCGTTATAAAATTGTCTTGAAAAAGAAATTTTATTTTCTGTATTTCTTAATTCTTCTGATAATTCAGAAAAATTTTGATTAGCTTTTAATTCTGGATAATTTTCAGAAACAGCCATAATTGTTTTTAAAGCTGATGATAATTGTCCATCAAGTTCAGCTTTTTCAGATACATTTGAAGCATTTGCCCATGATGTTCTTAAAGCTGCTATTTTTTCAAAAGTTTCCTTTTCATGTGTCATATAACCTTTAACTGTTTCAACAAAATTAGGTATTAAATCAAATCTTCTTTGTAATTGAACATCTATTTGACTCCATGCATTGTCGACTTTTATTTTTGATTGTACTAATCCATTATACATACCGATAATAGCTATAATAAGTATTACTATAATTGCTAATATAATCCAAATCATAATAATTCCTCCTTAATATATTATATACAATATGATAATAACATATTAAAAAAGATTAAACAATAAAATTTGGAAAATTTATGAATTAATATTTAAATTCTTACATATAATATAGTAACGCGAGTTTAATAAGGACAAATTGTATAAATTTTACAAATTTGACAAAAATAACAAAAAGTAGTATAATAAATTTGTTGCCAAAAGGAGGTAATATATTTTTATGAAAAGAGAAGAGAAAGCTTCAATTTCTATCATGAAAATTATATGTGTAAGCATTATTTTAATCCTAATATCAGGAATAGGAGTTATGGCAGTAAATGTTAAATTAAATGATGTTAAAATAATATTACAAAATGGATATGAAATGAATGTATTAACATCTAAAACTCAAGTTTCGGCTATATTAGAAGAAAATAATATAATTTTAGAAGATAATCAAAAAACAATACCAGATTTAGATAGTGAAATAACTTCTGGTCAAAGTATAAAAATAACAGATAAATCTTATAATGAGGTTAAAGTAGCCCAAATTTCAGAAAAAGGTGTAGAAACAACTTTAGATAAAATATTAGAAAGTTATGCACCAATAACTGAAAAAATAATAGTAGAACAAGTAGTAATACCTTATGAAACAATAACAAAAAATTCAACAAATGCATCAGAAGATGGAACAAATAAAGTATTACAACAAGGTAAAGATGGATTAAAAGAAGTAACATATAAAGCAAAATATCAAAATGAAGTAGAAATTGAAAAAATAGTAATATCAGAAGTTGTAATAACAGAGCCAGTAAATAAAATTGTTCAAGTACAAAAAACAGCAACTTCAAGAGCATCTGCTCCAAGAACTGCAGGAAATACAACAACAGCAGTAATAGGAGGAGAAACATATAAAATAACAGCATATTGTTCATGTAGCAAATGTTGTGGTAAATCAACAGGTAGAACAGCATCAGGAACTAGGGCAACAGCTGGAAGAACAGTTGCAGCATCTTCAAAGTTTGCATTTGGAACGCAATTAAATATTGGAGGTCATGTGTATACTGTTGAAGATAGAGGTGGAGCAATAAAAGGAAACAGAATTGATATATATGTAGGCTCACATGCTCAAGCATTACAATGGGGTGTAAAATACTTACCAGTATCTGTAGTTAATTAAATAAGAATTTTAGGGGATTACTTTTATTAGTAATCCTTTTTATATTTTAAGCGATTGCTATATTATTTAAGTTTCGACTTTTTAAAATGATTAGTTTATACAAAAGTCGAAACTTAAAAATTATATAACTTGAGATTTTTATTAAAATGTAGTAAAATAAAGCAAAAAAGTGAAAGAGGTAAAAATGAAATTAATATCATGGAATGTAAATGGAATAAGAGCATGTGTAAATAAAGGATTTGAAGATTTTTTTAAACAAATAGATGCAGACATATTTTGTATACAAGAAACAAAATGTCAACCAAATCAAATACAATTAGAATTTGAAGGATATAAAAGTTACTGGAATAGTGCAGAAAGAAAAGGATATTCTGGAACAGCAATATTTACAAAAAAAGAGCCATTAAATATAAGTTATGGAATAGGAATAGAAGAGCATGATAATGAAGGAAGAGTAATAACACTAGAATTTAAGAAGTTTTATATGGTAACAATATATACTCCAAATTCAAAAAGAGGATTAGAAAGACTAGAATATAGACAAATATGGGAAGATGAAGTAAGGAAATATCTTCTTAAATTAAATAAGAGAAAACCTGTAATTATGTGTGGAGACTTAAATGTTGCACACAAAGAAATAGATTTAAAAAATCCAAAATCAAATAGAGGAAATGCAGGATTTACAGATGAAGAAAGATATAAAATGACACAACTATTAGAATCAGGATTTACAGATACCTTTAGATATATATATCCAAAAAAAGAAGAGGCATATAGTTGGTGGTCATATATGGGACGTTCAAGAGAAAGAAATATAGGTTGGAGAATTGATTATTTTATAGTATCTAAAGATATAGAAACAAAAATAAAAGAAGCAATGATATATCCAGAAATAATGGGAAGCGACCATTGCCCAGTAGGATTAGAAATAAAATTATAATTATATAAAGGAGTAAAAAAGATGAATGAAATAAGGAAAAATTGGAGAAAATGGCTGTATTGGTTTATGCTAGGAGTAGCAATTATTATTGTATATAAAGCACTAGATAATTTTTCAAATGTAGTAGATATTGTTGGAAAATTTTTTAGTATTTTAACTCCATTTTTAGTAGGTATTTTTATAGCATATTTACTATATATGCCATGTAAAAAAATAGAAGAAATATATATAAAAAGTAAGAGCAAAATTATTTCTAAAAAAGCTAGAGGATTAAGTATATTAACAGTATATTTAATTATATTACTGATAATTGTTATATTATTTAAATTTATATTTCCAGTAGTACTAGAAAGCATAACAGACTTTATAAGCAATATACAGGGATATTATGAAACAGCAATAAACAAGTATAATGAATTACCAGAAGATTCTATCATAAAAGGAGAAATTGTAGAAGAATTAATAAATTATATTCAAAATATAAATATAAAACAATACCTTAATTTTAATAAAATATTAGAATACATAGCAAGTGCAATTAGTGCTGTAACTGGAGTTTTCGAGATTTTTGTTACAGTTATAGTTTCTATATATATATTAGCAGAAAGAAGACAAATAATAGGGTTTTTAAGAAAACTTGTAAATGCAATGTTTAAAGAAAAAACATATAAAAATATAGATAAATATTTTAATAATTCAAATGAAATATTTTTTAAATTTATTGCAAGTCAATTTTTAGATGCAATAGTAGTAGGAATTTTGGTAACAATAGCAATGACAATATTAAAAGTTAAATATGCTCCATTATTAGGATTTATGATAGGTTTATTTAATATGATTCCATATTTTGGAGCAATTATAGCAGTAGCTTTGTCAGCAATTATTACACTAATTACAGGAGGAGTATCACAGACAATTTGGATGTTAATAGTTGTAATTGTTTTACAACAAATAGATGCAAATATTATTAATCCAAAGATTATTGGTAAGTCTCTAAAGATAAGTCCATTACTAGTTATTTTTGCAGTTACTATTGGTGGAGCATATTTTGGAGTACTAGGAATGTTTTTAGCAGTTCCAGTTATTGGTGTAATTAAAATTTTAGTAAGTGATTATATAGACTATAAGTTAAAAAATAAAGAAATTGCCACTGGTTCCGGGTTTGACTGGCAATAATACTAAAGTAATTAAAAAAGTTA
>CANTHA010000020.1 GCA_947653375.1 uncultured Clostridium sp.
AATATAATCTGTCTTTATTTGAATACATATTTCCCTCCTAATAAATCGTATTTTGCATAAAACCTGCTACTAACATTACAGACATTCCTACGTTAAATAAAATTACTGATGTAGCTTGTCCTAAAAAGTTTAGTATTTTTTTCTTATCTAGTTTTCTTTTCATTTGTTTACCTCCTTTGTTTTAATTTTCACCTATGTTATAATTTTGTTTGAAAGGTGGTGGTTATATTGAGTAGATATTTTGTAAATTTAGCTCAAATAGGTTGGGTAGAACTTCATAATAACGATTTGATTGATAGATTAATGCCTGGTATTTGGTTTTCAAGAGCAAATGAATCTGGACAATTTGTTTCAGTACAATATAATAATCAAATGTATAAAGTTCATATATCTCAACTTCAAGCTAAGTAATACCATCTTTGTTAATATCAATTTGTACATTATCTAATGGAATAGTAAGAATTAAATTATTTTTTCTAACATTTTCAGTTCTTACTATTTCGTATTCCTTTACAATATCTGTTAATTCTAATTCTTTAACAGATATTTTTTTATTATTATTTTTTTCTTGTATTATTATTTTGTTCATTTGTTTTCCTCCTTTTAAACTTGTTTTGCTGTATTTAATATTGTTTCAAGTATAGTTTTTAATCTTGTGTTTTCATCTTTTACTTTTTGATATTCTTCTATTGAAACTGAGTCTTCATCAACTGCTATTTTGTAATATCCTCCTTCGGTCATAAAATGTTTTAATTGATTTGTTCTGCATAATCTTTTGACTTCTTCAACTCCTATTCTACTTTGTCTTGAATACTCTTCTGCACTTACATATCTTGGTATTGGCATTATTTTTCCTCCTTTTTTCTTTGTACTTCTTTGAAGTTATTTGTATTTTACATATAATTTTTTATTTTGATAAAAGCATAGCTTTTATTTTGTCAATATGTTTTTTGATATTTTTTACCTGTAGTATTGTTCCATTATTGAAATCATCTTTTCTTTGTTAAGCCTTATTCCTCTTTTTCCTACTTTTTTTACTGCTTCTTCAAAAATCGGATTTTTTATCATTTGATATACTGTTTTATCACTTATGTCATATATTTCTGCAAAATCTTTTACTTTAACAAATCTTCTTGTTTTACTTAATATGTTTGTTGCCATTTTATTTATCCTCCTTTTTGTTTTTATTTGGATACATATTTAGCAATGTATACATTCTCTTTTTTGTTTCTTCGTATTGTTCTGCTGGTATTATTTCAACACTTCTGTATCCCATTGAAGTTCTTATTATTGTTTGTATTCCTGTGAATATCATTGTTCTCTCGTGCGTATCTGTATAACCTTTGCTGTAAAACATTTTTTCAAATTCTTTTTTGATAGTTTTCCAGGTATTATCCTTCACATATTCTTTTCTTGTTAATTCGTTAAGAATTTCTTTCTTCAGTTCTTCTTTTAATTTTCTTAATTCTTCTTCTGACATTTAATCCTCCTTTCGTTCAGTTTTACTGCACTTTAAAGTTAAAAAATTTTGAACTTGGCATTTTTAATATTTTTGATATAGCATTGATATGCGATATTTTTGCTTCTACTAATCCGTTTTCTATATTATAATAACTTGCAGGACTTTTTAAATTCATTAATTTTGACATATCTCTATGAGAAAACCCTTTTATTTTTCTAGCTTTTTTCAATGCTTCTGTATTGACATATTTACTATATCTATTTCCCATTTTTTCACCTCCTGTTCAGTTTTGTTGTACTTATTATATACAGTCAAACTGAACTTGTCAATAGTTTTCTTTAAAAAAGTTTTAAAATTCTGTACTTGTCTACAAGCTCTAAGGAAAAAAATTAAAAGTTGTTTACTTTTATTGAACATTATGTTATAATGTTTATAGTTTTTGAACGGAGAGTGATAAGATGAACGATAGTGATATTAAACAAATAATAGGAGCTAGACTAAAAATACTTAGAAACGAATTAGGTTTAACACAAGAAGAATTAGCATCTAAAATTGGAACTGTAAAAGGAAAAAGTAGTATTGCTAATTATGAAAATGGTTCTAATCTTCCAAGCGATGAAGTGAAATTAAAAATGTGTGAAATATTTAATTGCTCGTTAGATTATTTGATGTGCAAATCTAACATAAGAAACTATGACAAAGAAGAACAAGAATTTCGTTTTGCATATCATAAAGAAATGGAAGGTTTATCAGAAGAAGAAATTGCAGATGCATTGCGATTTTATAAAGAAATGAAAAAGAAATACGAACAAAATAAAAAATAATTTTAGTGGGGGCTAAAATGAAACTAGAAAAATTATACAATATAGCAGAAAAAGAAAATATAAATGTAATTAATTTTAAAATGCAAAATAAGGCAATTATTGGTTGTGTTGGGAATAATTACTCTATTGGATTAAATTATTCGATTATAAACAATTCTAGCGAAGAAAAAACAATATTAGCAGAAGAATTGGGGCATTATTATTGTAATGCCCTTTATAATTCTAATTATTCTGATATAGAAATTCATAAAAGGGAATTTAGAGCTACAAAATGGGCATTTAAAACTTTAGTGCCTTATTATAAATTGCAAAAATTACATGAAGAAGGCTGTAAATATAACTATGAATTTGCAGAAAAATTAGGAGTTACGGAAGAATTAATTGAGAAAGCTTATAATTATTATTCGGAGGGAAACTATGGCAGTTAAAACTAATATAGAAATAAACGGAAAACAATATTATAGAATAAGAAAAACAATAGGATATAAAGATGATGGCACTCCCGTGTTAAAGTCTTTTTATGGGAAAAATAAATCAGAAGCAGAAGAAAAGGCTAATCAGTATGTGAATGACCTAGAAAATGGATTAATTGTAAGTGCAGAAAACTATACTATTTCTCAACTTATGCATATTTGGTTATTTGATTTCTTGCATAATTCTTCTGAAATAAAACCTTCTACTTTTCAGAGGTATGAAGGTGTTTATAGAAACTATGTAAAAAATTCTTTAATTGCAGGAACTAAAATTTCCAAAATAAATCCTGTACAAATACAAAAATATTATAATGAACTATCAAAGACTAAATCTTTTTCACAAATAAACACACTAAATACAATCTTAAAAGTATTTTTTAATTGGTGTAGTGTAAACGGATATATTATCAAAAATCCATGCTCAAATTTGAATTTAAAAGGAAATAAAACAGATATTATCAATCATAAAAGAAAAAAGGTAGAAATATTAAATAGTAAAGAAATAAAAACTATAAAAGAGTATATTAAAAATACAGATTTTGAATTATTATTTTTATTAGATTTAGGGACTGGATTAAGACAGGGAGAATTGTTAGCTTTAGACTGGAAACATATTGATTTGAAGAAAAGGGAAATTAAGATTGAGCAATCTGCAAAAGAAGTATATATATATGACGACTCAGAACATAAACATATAGAAACTATAATACAAACTCCTAAAACACAAAACTCATTTAGAACTATACCTCTTCCATCTTTTTTAGTTGATAAACTAAAAGAAGTAGATAATAAAGAAGGGTATTTATTTTTGGATAGCGAAGGACATTTACTAAAAGGAAAAAATATTTCTACTAAATGGACTAAGATATTAAAGAAATGTAATATCCCTCATAGAAAATTTCATTCTATAAGACATACTTATGGATCTATGTTATTGCAAAAAGGAGTAGATATAGAAACTGTTGCTGAATTGATGGGACATACTGCAATTTCAATCACACAAATTTATATGCATTCTGATACAAAGATAAAATCGAAATCTGTGAACAAATTAAACACTATATTAAACTAAGTGGTTAATTAGTGGTTAATCTAAAAAATAAGGTGTCTCAATTCTCTTGAAACACCTTATTTTTAGCTATTCTGTTGATTTTGGTAGCGAAGATGTGATTCGAACACATGACCCTTCGGGTATGAACCGAATGCTCTAGCCAACTGAGCTACTTCGCCATATTAATATTAACGCTATTTATTATAGCCATAGTTTCCCCATTTGTCAAGCAAAAAATACAAGAAATTAAATTTCTTGTATTTTTTATATTAAATTCTTTCTTGACCTTTATCTTCTCTTTTTATTTGTTCATTTTTAATTTTGTCTTTTTCTTGTTGTTCTTGCACTTTACCAGTAATTTGTTTACCTTTTAATTTTGGTTGTTTTTTAGCTCTTTTAGTTTTTCCATAATTAAAAGTTTCTTCACCTAATTGATCTATATCATTCAACGATTTTAATAATGCTCTTTTTTCACTTTCAGTTACTTTGTTGCTTTGAGATATTCCCTCATTTTCACTTACCTCTTTTTTTTCTACACTCCAGAAGTTTAAGAATGTAACTAAGAAATTAGGTTTTTCTCTAACTCTTGTATTTTCCTTATTATTCTCCATATATATGCTTAAAGCCATGCTTTAAGTTTTTCACCTCACTTACAATTTATTAACAATATAATATTATTTTAGCACAAAAGTAGGCAAAAATCAAGCATTTTTCAACTTTTTAATTATCTTGATGTTAATTTACATATTCATTTAGTGCTTTAACCCTATAATTCAATTCTCCCATTTCTTCTGTTGGAACATATCCTGACTTTGAATTTATAACATCTGGTATTCTATTTACAACAGAAGCACAAGTTAATTCTACTGTAGCAGGTCTATTAATAACAAGTGTTGTATCTGGTTCTCCAATAACTGTCCATTCATTTTTATCAAAATCTTCTTTTGAATATACCTTCCCTATACATTCACTTTCAATTGTTATACCTTCCTCTGTTTCAGTAGTAACAACTGCACTCATACCTGTTACATCTCCAGCTTTAACAGTCATACCTAATGTAGAAGATTCTATATCTTCACTATTTGTTTGAGGTACAGTTTTTTGCGTTTGTGATTTAACAGTTAAGCCTAATTTGGCACATAGCCAACCATTTACATTCCACATATATGAAGGCAAATATTCACCATCATTTATCATTTTTTGTCTTTCTTCATCAGAAATTCTATCAACTGAAGCTACTTGTTTATCAAAATCTTCTAATGTTAAACCAGCACCGTGTGCTTCTGCTAATGCTATACCATAATCTTCAACATTATAGCTTGAACTTCCTACTATTTTCTTTATTGTTTGTGTTGAACCTGCAATACTAGATATTAACTGTCCCCAATAAATATCTTGATATCCACTTCCTGTAATTGTACAATTATTTTGTTTTGCCATATTATCAATTTCTTTAGTTATTGTAGGATTTGAATTCATTGGATAAAATGCCTCTTCACAAGTTGTTATAGCATTTATTCCTAGCTTTGCACATAACATTAATGCATCTTTCACATCACTTAACAAACTCATTGTTGTTACAATTGCAATATCTGGTTTTGCTTCTTTCATCATATTTTCCGCATCTTCTAAAGAAACTACTTTAACTCCTTTATTTTCTGTTCCAATAATTTCTCCAATGTCTTTTCCTATCACATCTGGATTTACATCAACTGCTCCTACAATTTCTGCTCCCTTTTCATATACATATCTCATTGTATATACACTCATTTTTCCAGTTCCATATTGAACTACTTTGACTTTTCTATCCATAGAAACACTCCTTTCAAATTATATAAATTATATACTAATTCGAACATTTTATACACATTTTTATTAAAACTCAATGATATAAATCATTCAAATTTCGACTTTTTTACTTTAATTTAAAAGTTATAATATATATACATATACTATGTGCAGTTTGGGAAGACACTTATTAATATTGATAAGCTAGATTAACTCTTCTATATTTGAAATTTATTAAACTTTTTTATATGAATAGTCTGATCAGCAAATAGTATATTTTTATATATTATAACTTTTGTATAAACTAATCATTTTTAATAGTCGAAACTTAAATACAAATCAATGCTATCAAATTAATATTACAATAATTTTTGTAATACATCTGCACATCTTTTTGAAGCCAACTCTAAATTTTTATCAAAAGTCTTTGCATTATTACCATTTGGACAGTCTGATATTGCTCTTATTACTAAAAATGGTTTATTATTTAAATGTGAAACTTGTGCAATAGCACCACATTCCATATCTACAACATCAGCATTAAATTTTTTCCTTATCTTTTCTTTCATCTTAATATCTGTCACAAATATATCACCAGTAGCTACAATACCATTTTTTATTACATAATTTACACTTTTGTTTTTTTGTATTGAACTATTAAATTTACTTATTAGTTTTTCATCACATAAAACTTTATCTCCTATACCTGTTATATATCCTTTAGGATGATTAAATTCTGTTATATCAAAATCATGCTGTACAACATATTCCCCAATTATAACATCTCCTATTTTCATATTACTATTTATTGCACCTGCTACACCAACATTCAAAATATAATCTATATCAAATTTATCTATTAGTATTTGAGTGGTCATTGCAGCATTTACCTTTCCAACTCCGCTTTTTGTTAAAATACAACTTTTATTTTTAATTTCTCCTTCTACAAAATCAATATTGCATATTTTTTCACTTTTCTTACTTGTAATTATTTTCTCAATCTCTGAATACTCTTCTTCCATTGCTACTACTATTCCTATTTTCTCCATATTATCACCTTTTATAATTATATAATAAAAAACTTTCTTATTCAACAAAACTTTTTTTGCAAAATACAAAAACTAAAAACTTTTTACAAAGACTTGCTACATTTTTAAATTTATTATAATATAATATTGTAAATTGAAAGAATGCTAAAAAATATTATGAAAGGAGTTAATATTTAAAGCGCCTGGACATTTTATAATGTTGACGAGGTCTAGAGTTATCGAAAAATTCGGCGGATGCTCTAGTGGCTTACTTAAAAGTCATAGTATTAATTAAAAAACAGTAGTGATATTGTAACAAAGATTAATATATTTAAGTTTGCATACTTTCAATTCCATAATTATATTTATTAAGGGGGATTATTATGTGTGGAATTGTAGGTTACATAGGAAACCAAAAAGCAAGTCCTATTCTTATTAATGGGTTAATAAGATTGGAATATAGAGGATATGACTCTGCTGGTATTTCAACAATTGAAAAAAATGGTCTTTCTATCATGAAAGACCAAGGAAGAGTTAAAAATCTATATAATTTGAAAGGAATTAATGAATTAGAAGGCACAATTGGTGTTGCACATACGAGGTGGGCTACACATGGAAAACCGTCAAAAGAAAATTCACATCCTCATATGGATAACTCAAACAGTATAAGTATTGTGCATAACGGAATTATTGAAAATTATAATGAATTAAGAAACTTCTTATCTAATAATGGATATACTTTTCATTCACAAACAGATACAGAAGTAATTCCTAATTTAATACATTACTATTATAATAAACAAAATAAAAAAGACATATCTAGTCTTTTAAAATCAGTACAAAGTGCGTGTTCTGAACTAAAAGGAAGCTTTGCTATTGAAATAATTTGTAAAGATTTTCCTGATAACATGATTGTTGTTAGAAAAGATAGTCCACTTGTTATTGGAAAAGGTGATGATGAAAATTATATTTCTTCAGATATTCCTGCTATACTTTCCTTTACAAGAAGTTTCTACTTATTAAATGATTTAGAATATGTTATTTTATCTCGTGATAATGCACAATTTTATGATAAAAACTTAAATCCTATAAAAAAAGAAATAAGCAATATTGAATGGAACTCATCTAGTGCTGAAAAAGATGGTTTTGATGATTTTATGTTAAAAGAAATTTATGAACAACCAACAGCTATACGTGAAACAATTGGAGCTAGATTTACTGAAAATTCAAATTCTGAATTTGATGAATTAGACTTTACTAAAGAATATTTAGAAAATCTAAATAAAATATACATTGTTGCATGTGGTACAGCAATGCATGCTGGATTAGTAGCAAAAAATATAATTGAAAAAATTTGTAAAATTCAAACAGAAGTTGATATTGCTTCTGAATTCCGTTACAGAGATCCAATTATTGATGAAAAAACTTTATGTATTTTTATTTCTCAATCTGGCGAAACAGCAGATACTATTGCAGCTCTTAAACTTTCAAAAGAAAAAGGTGCTAAAACACTTGCTATTAGTAATGTAATAGGAAGTTCAATAACAAGAGAAGCTGACTATTCTATATATACTCATGCAGGACCTGAAATAGCTGTAGCTTCTACAAAGGCATATACTTCCCAAGTTGTTTTACTAGCAATATTAGCAATTTACTTTGCAGAAATATTGAAAAAAAATTCTTCATACATTAGTCAATTAAAAAAGGATATATTAGAACTACCTAAAAAAATTGAAGAAACTTTAAAAATATCAGAAAATATAAAAGACTTTGCAAAACAAGTGTATCAGGAAAAAGACATATTTTTCTTGGGTAGAGGAGTTGATGAAACAGTTGCAAAAGAAGGTTCTTTAAAATTAAAAGAAATATCTTATATTCATTCTGAAAGTTATGCAGCTGGTGAATTAAAACATGGTCCAATTGCCCTTATTGAAAAGGGAGTTACAGTAGTTGGTATTATGACTGATTCATTACTTGTAGAAAAAACAATAAGTAATATACAAGAAGTTGTTACTAGAGGTGCTAAAACCCTTATAATTACAAATCAAAATATAGATGATAATAGTTTTGATAATATAGTACACATTCCTATAACAAATGTATTTATTTCACCAATATTATCTATTATTCCTCTACAATTATTTTCTTATTATATTTCTAAAGAAAAGGGATTAGATGTTGATAAACCTAGAAATCTTGCAAAATCAGTAACTGTTGAATAAAACAAAATTAATGTTAAAGGAGCTAAATCTACAGACTTAGCTCCTTTATTGCGTCTAACAATCCTAAAAATAGTAACTTATTACAAGAGTTCTTTTCTTAATTCTTCTGGACTTTTTGGTGACCACATAGCCGGTGGAATATCAAGTACCGTTTTAGCTCCAATCATTCCTGCTGCATTCATTCTGTATGTTGCTCTTGCCAAAGCAATTAAGACAGACGCTGTAAATTCAGGATTTGAATCAAGTTTCAATGAAAACTCCATAATGTGCTTGTTTCTATTACCAGTTTCTGCATAATGAATAACAAATCCACCATGATACATCTTACTATGATTTTTCTTAAGTTCTTCTTGTGTAATAAAATGAACTTTAGTATCATAGTCGCTAAAGTAGTTAGGCATTGTTATTATTGCATTTTCAATTTCTAACTTATCTGCTCCTTCTTCAGCTACAACAAAACATTCTCGCAAATGTTTTTGTCTTGGTGTCAATGTAAATCTAGGATATTTTCCTTTACGAACACGTTCCATTGTCTCTTGAATTGGTATTGTATACTGAATAGCATCCTTTACCCCTTTAATACGCCTGACTGCATCTGAATGCCCCTGACTTACACCTTTTCCCCAGAAAGTTTCAAAACTTTCTAAACTTTCTGGTGGAAAAATAGCATCTCCATATATTCTCATAATTGAAAACATACCTGGATCCCAGCCTCCAGATATAACTGAAGTCCTCATAGCAGTTCTTGTAGATGAATCAACTTTATCAAAATACTCCGGTATTTTTGCATGTGTATCATAGCTGTCAACTGTATTAAAGAATTTTGCCATTTCTGGCACCTGCATTGGCAAATCTGTTGCAGATCCTCCACACATGATAAGAACATCAACTGTTCCTGCCCATTCTTTAATCTCATCAACACTAACTACTGGAACATAACCTTTTGTTTGTAGTGTATCAGGATTTCTTCTGGTAAAAATCGCCACTAACTCTATGTCTTGTGACTTGGATATTTCTTTCTCAACAGCTTTACCAAGATTTCCATAACCATTAATAGCTACTTTGATTGTTTCTTTGTTCATATTTCTACCTCCATCGCACATATATGCACAACTTCAAGTTAAAAAGTAACATACGAAGTATATCATATTATGTTAATTGTGTCAATTATATTATAAGTTTCGACTTTTTTTATTAATATAAAAGTTATAATATATATTACAATAGGATAATGTGCAGTTTGGGAAGACATTTATTACTATAGATAAACTAGATTAACTCTTTTATATTTGAAATTTATTAAACTTATTTATATGATTAGTCTGACCAGCAAATTGTACTATTTTAATATATATTATAACTTTTATATAAATTAATTATTTTTAAAAATCGAAACTTAAATAATATCATATTATCCCAATATTAACTTTATTAATATTAAAACAACTGCTCCTGGTAATCCTAATATACCAACTAATATACTTGTTATAAAATTTAGACCTATATGAAATCCAAATGCTCCTCCCACTAAATTAATTATAAAAATAGCAATACCGCCTAATATAGAATTAAAAACTAATTTTAAGATTTTTTTCAATGGTACAATAAAAATTCTACCAAATATAAAAATAAAACATATACATGCTAAATATGTAATAATATTTGTATCCATAACTAAAACACTCCAAAAAAAATGATAATAATTTCTTATTATCATTTCTATGTTTTATATTGGACAAATATTACTAAACTGCTTCTTCTCCATCTTGTAATATCATAAAATTATATTTTACCTCTTTAATCATATCTGATTGTATACCTTTTATTTTTGCTATTCTTATAAGATAATTTAATTTTGCTTGTATAGCCTTTATTTCATATACATAATAGTCTACTAATTCATCTTGTGCATATTCAAAATTTTTATTAGCAACTTTTAGTTCATTTTGTGTTTTTACAATATCTGTGATTATATCCATTTCTTTTTGTATTTCTGTCTTTTCTATTAATTTTTCTTCTCTAATATATCCTTCTCGCATATTTCTCTCCTTTTTACATTTTTATTATTATATTCAAATCCTTTCTTTTTATTCTTCAATAATATATTTAACATATTATTTTTACATATTTTATGTTTCAAAAAATTGTTTATATTAATATTTAAAATTAAAGACCCTATGGTAGACCCCAGATATGTTTTTAACAATAAATATTAATATAAACAATTTTAATAATAAAATTATAAAAAAACAATTAATTTACTTCAAGTACTTGTTTTTTTAAGTATTTTGTAGGATAATATATATGTATAGTTATAATTTATGAAAGGATTTTTCATATGAAATATATTGACAAATTTTTAAAAAAATTAAATACAGATAGAAATACATTTGCAACTTATATATTAACTCTACTTACTGTATATTTAGCAATTGATAGAATTGTTGAAATGTTATTAATGATTTTTACAGGAGTATCTTATTCTTATTGGGGACCTATAGCATATACATTTGCTTTAGCATGTCCAATTTTTGCATACTTATTTTCAGGTCCATCTAAATTTGCAACATCTAAAAAACAAAAAGTTACTCTGTTTTATATTTATATAATTGGATTATATATAATTGCATTATCTATGTTTACACAATGGATAAATATGGGTGCATGGTTACTTTTCGTATCAGTACCAAATTATGCAGAATTAATTACAGACTTTTCTGATTTAGTAACACCTGCATTTGTTAGTATCTCACTTTTTCTACCATTAGCTACAATATTCCCATTATTTAAATGGTTATATTTTGGTGTAAATGATAGTAAAGATAAAACTCGTTCTATATGGGATTATGGTGGAATTGATTTATCTAATAAAAAAGAAGGAACAGGTCCTTATTCTTTTGAACTATATTTTGCTAATGATAATGAAAGTGGAAAAACTATAACTATTCCAGAGACTTCTAGATTTCAATCAACATTTGTATGTGGTGGTTCTGGTAGTGGAAAAACTTCTTTAGTATATGAACCTTTTATTTCACGAGATTTAGAAAGAAAATTTTTCTTAAGAGAAGCATCAAAAGAATTAGGAATTACAGCTTTAAAAACAAGAATAGCAACAATTGATGCTCCTTATGATAATGACTATATGAATAAAAACTTTTCTTTAAGTATGTTATCTCCTATGACTGGAAAAGAAGATATATTTAGAATATATTTAAAGAAAATGATTTTATCAGGAAGTGGAGATGACATTATATATAAAAATCTTGGATTGACATTAATGTCTCCTGATATTGAAGTTATTAATCATATGATAGATGTATGTAATAATTTTAAATTAAATTACCAAATTATTGATCCTACAAATCATAATTCAATTGGTCTTAATCCTTTTGTTTATGATAACCCTTCTAAAATAGCTATCACAATTTCTTCTGCACTTAAAGCAATGTATAATAGTACTCATAATAATTCAGAAGAAGCATACAGAGAAGATATTGTTATTCAAGCTATAGAAAATTTAGCTATTATTTTAAAAGAAATGTATCCTAGAATGAATGAAGGCTCTCTTCCTAATATGGAAGATATGCTTAAAATGTTTACAAACTTTGAATTAATTGAAAAAATGTGTGAAATATTGGCACATGATGAAAAATTAAAAGAAAAATATCATGTACAACTTACATATTTTAAAAAGAACTTTTATAAAAATGCTCCTGGTAAAGATAATATAGAAAAATACTTATATTCTACTGTTAGTCAATTAGATAACTTATTAAGAATTCCTGGAGTAAAAAATATTTTATGCAATCGTCATGAAAATATTGATTTTGATAAAACTCTTGAAGATGGTAATATAACATTTATATGTACTAGACGTGGTGATTTAGGTGTTTCAGGTCATAAAGCATTTGGTCTATTCTTCTTAATTTCAATGCAAAATTCTGTATTTAGAAGACCAGGTGGAGAAAGCTCAAGAATTCCTCACTTCTTATATATTGATGAATTTCCTGACTTTATTTGTAAAGACACTGAAGCCATATTTACAATGTACAGAAAATATAGAATAGGAACTATTATATCAGCACAAAACTTATCTCAATTAGAAGCTGCTGGACAAAAAGAAAATTATAGAACTACAATACTCGCAAACTGTGCAAACAAAATATTTACAGGTAATGGAACAATAGAAGAATTAAATTGGTGGTCTGATGAATTTGGAACTAGAAGAGAATGGACATTTTCAAATAGTATGGATATGGATAAAATGGAATATAGCTCAAATTATTCAAATGTAAAATGGGAATTTGTAAAATATTTTAAACCTGGAAAACTTCAATCTTTTGGTGTAAAAGATTGTGCCTATAAAATAAGAGCTACAAATGGAAAAAGTATGGTAGGACCTGCTAAACTAAATTATTTAGAATCAAAATATAAAGAACCACATAAAATAAAAACCTTCGACTTTGGAAGATTTTCAGATAATGTAACAACATCTACTGAAGATTATAATGACCCAGCAGGATTAAATAATAAAAAGTTTAATTTAAAAAATATAGACTTTAAAGATGAAGATAGTGATGAATTTAATCCTATTCAAACAAATTTCAATGATTCTAAATATTTATTTGATAATGAAGATGCTATTATAATTAATTTTAAAAATAAAAAGAAACAATAAAAACCAGTTTAAACTGGTTTTTTTATATTGTTACTATACCTAACATTTCAAATAATATACCAACAATAACTCCTATACTATATAAAATTAATACTATATTTATATTTTCCTTTAAATTTTTATTTGTTCTAAATAGTACAACTAATCCAACTCCTGCACCTACTAATAATCCAGATAGCATACTAGCAACTGAAATCATATTTTGTAAATACATTTGTGTTATAATAACTGATGCTGCGCAGTTTGGTATTAATCCTATTATTCCTGCAATAATAGGTCCTATTATTGGTTTGTTTTGAAGAAAATGTGCGATTGTATCTTCTCCTATGCAATAAATTGCAATATTTATTAAAATTGTAATTATTAAAATAAAAATAAAAATATTTACAGTATGTTTACATGTTGACTTTAAAATTCCATGTTCACAATCACAATGTTCTTTTTCACATATATCTATTATTTTTTCTTCTTCCTCTTTTTTATTTACAACTCTTATAATAAAATCTATTATAAATCCTGCTATTAGTCCTACCAATAATTTAATACCTAATATTTTTAATATAATACTTACTGGCACTGATTCAGATATAAATATTGGTAACATCTCATCTGAAGTTGATAAGTAAATTGCTATTAGTGTTCCTAAAGTAATTACTCTAGCAGAATATAAATTTGTTGCTGATACAGAGAAACCACATTGTGGAAAAACACCTAATATACTACCTATTAGTGGTCCAAATTTTCCTGATTTCTTTATTGCATTTTTAGACTTTTCTTTCATTTTATGTTCTATGTATTCCATAATAAGATATGTGATAAATAAAAATGGTAATAATTTTATTGAATCTAATAATGCATCTTGAAAAACTTCTATCATCTTTTCTCTCCTTCTTTAATTATACTATTTAATATACTTTATTTTCAAATATTTTCTTAACATCTTTTAAGTTAACTCTTTGTGCTTTTATCTCATTTGCTAATTTAATTAATGAAACAATTGTAATTGCTGCACCTTTTCTACTAGTAGAAATTACTATTCTTTTTAATTTTTTATTAATATTTCCTTTAAATTCTCCAGATATAAATGTGAAATAAAACTCTTTAATATCTTTATCAAAATTATTCCACCATTGATTTGGATTCATCGTTTTGTCTCTTTTATTATTTTCTTCTATATATCTTGTCATTTCATCAACTTGCGACATAGGTAAATCATATCCTTTAGAATATGCTTTGGTATCGATAATAACACCATAATTTTCTTTTAAATTTGATGTATAAATTATTCCGTCTGGTTTTCTACTTCCTCCTAAATGCAATCCTTTATACTTACATTCCTTTGTTAATAATTCTACTACTTTCATCTCAAATAATCTGTTTTGTTTACTATCAAAAGATAGATCTATTAATGATAAATATTCATGTGATAACGTATCTAATTCCTCTCTTAATTTATCTTTCTTTATCGTAATTTCTGATTTTTCATTTTTATTATCTTTTGTTCTTGGTATTACAAAATCATTAATATTATCTTTAAAGTAATATTTGCCGTTTTTTATATTAATATTAAGTCCTATATTTACTAGTCCTTCTATATCATCTCTAACTACTGTAAATAATTCTGAAGTCATGTATATTAATTCTAATTTATCTCTAATTTCTTCAATAGTAAGTCCATTTTTAGTTTCTACAAGAATTTTTATTATATATGCTCTTCTTGTTCTAATGTAATCTCTATCAGCTCCTTTTGTAGCTAACATTTCCCAAGAAATATTTTTTGGTATTCTTTTATTTTTACTTTTTCCTCTTGCTATATTCAATGCTTTTATTCCTTTTGCAGTTATAACATATGATTGTCCAATATTTTCTGTATATGTATTTGTTCCAATTTTAACATTTACTATTTTGGTTATTTGTTTTAATAAATCTAACTTTATCAACCATTTTGCAATCATTCTAGCATATTTATCTGATGAACCTTCAGTATCTGTTCTTAATTTATTCTTTTCTTTTACATTTTCTTCATTAGCTAATGTCATTACTAATATGTCTTGTGGTAAGCTAGTAAATCCATCTTCTCCTACAAACCCTATTTTTTGTCCTAATTCAAATTTTGTTTTTTCAGTACCATCTTCTAATAATTCTAAAATTCTAACTGCAGGAGGATAACTTAATAATGCTTTTTCTAATATTTTGTTACGATTTTCACCTTCTTTGCTATTAGAAAATTCTATTCCTATTTCTGTAATTTCAAAAGTATCATCATAATAATTATATTTTATAAATCCTAAACATTGTGCCCACCTTATAAAATTATCTGCTGCCCAGTCACTTATAAATGGTCTCTTTTGGCCTTTCACAGTTGCTTGTACTATTCCATTACATCTTGAAAGTGCTCTTGGATAAAATGCAGTTCCAACTAAATCTGTATATTTTAATTTTAATGGTCTTATTTCTAATGCATTTAAAATTCTCTCTTTTCCGTCTCTTTCTTCTATTAATTCATTTATTTTTGTTTTTACTAATTTTTTATGTATTTGCGAATTCTCATTAAAGATTGAAACTACATTATATAATGCATGAAAATCACTTGGATCTTGTACCCAACCAAAGGTTCTAAAATTTGTCTTATCCATATCTTTTATTTCTATCAATACATTTTCCTCCTTAATAATTAACGATTAATACTTCTTTGCTTTTTCCTTTTTTGGTATTGTAACTAGAATTAGAATAATCATTACTTAAGTATATAACTTTATATTTTTTACTCCATTCTTTAAGCAATATATTCTCTTTTCCCTTATGTTCTATAACATTAGATAATGCAAATTTAATATTATTCTTATTAGCCTTATCTAAAAATCTATATAATTTTAATTCTTCTTCTTCTTTCCAATCTTTAAAACCTCTATTCCCATCATTATAAGATCCTGTTGTAATTAAATATGGTGGGTCACAATATATAAAATCATTTTTTCCTAAATTATTAATATCTACTTT
>CANTHA010000021.1 GCA_947653375.1 uncultured Clostridium sp.
ATAAAATATATCATATTTTATTTACTTATTTACTTTACTTTTTATAAAACTATACATAATTTTATCAACAATTGTGGATAGTTTTGTGGATAAATTTATTTGAAAGGAAGATTTTAATGACATTAGATAAAAATGAACTAATTTCTAAAATAAAAGAATTACTAAAATCTGAGGTTACAAAAATTTCTTATGATACATGGATTGCTCCTTTAGATATAAGAAGTATAGATGGAAATCATATTGTTTTTACAACAACTTCAGAATATCAAAGAGATTTTATAGAAAATAAATATAAAAGCTTACTTTTTAACACATTAAGATATATAACTAATAAAGATTGGGAATTTTCTGTTATAGATATTGCTGATAAAGAAAATAATTTAGATTCATCCACAGATGATGATTTTGAAAAAAAAGAATCTAAAATTGAATATAGTAAAACTTCTTTAAATCCAAAATATACTTTTGAAACTTTCGTAGTTGGTAACAATAATCGTTTTGCTCATGCTGCTGCATTAGCTGTTGGAAATGAACCATCAAATTCATATAATCCTCTTTTCCTATATGGAGGAGTTGGATTAGGAAAAACTCATTTAATGCATGCAATTGGAAATAGAATTTTAGAAAACAATAAAAAATCAAACATTTTATATGTAACTTCTGAAAAATTTACTAATCAATTAATAAATGCAATAAAAGATAATAAAAATGAATTTTTTAGAAATAAATATAGAAATATTGATGTTCTATTAATAGATGATATTCAATTTATAGCTGGAAAAGAAAGAGTTCAAGAAGAATTTTTCCATACATTTAATTCCTTATATGAAGAAGGAAAACAAATTATAATTTCTAGTGATAAACCTCCAAGAGATATACCTTTTCTTGAAGATAGATTAAAATCTAGATTTGAATGGGGACTTTTAGCAGATATTTCTTGTCCTGACTATGAAACACGTTTAGCAATATTAAGAAAAAAAGCTCAAGATGAAAATATTTTAATAGATGATTATATTCTTTCAAATATTGCTAATAAAATAGATTCTAATATAAGAGAATTAGAAGGAGTTTTTAATAAAATAGTTGCAAGAGCATCACTTACTCATAGTGTAATAACTATAGAATTAGCAGAAAAAATAATTAATGAATTTAAATATGAAAGCGAAAAAGTTATTTCTTGTGATTTTATAAAAGAAACTGTATCAAAATATTTTAATATAGATAAAGAAGATTTATCTGGAAATAAAAGATCTAACGATATTGCATTTCCTAGACAAATTGCTATGTATCTTTGCAGAGAAATTGCTAATATGTCTTTCCCTCAAATAGGAAATGACTTTGGAGGTAGAGACCACTCTACTGTTATGCATGCTTGTAAAAAAATAGAAAAAGAAATAAAAGAAAAAAATAATACAAAACTAATTGTGGATAGTGTGAAAAATATAATAATTGATGGAAAACAATAATAAAACAAAATAGTTTGGTCTTTTTTTAAAAAAAGTGTTTGTATAAAATATTGTTTGTATAAAATAATTATATTTGTTCTTACGGAAGCCTTATATTGAATATCCACAGCCTTATGTTTAAATACTGTTAAAATTCTGTGTATATCTTATATATAAACATTTTAATTTTTTTACTGTGGATTTATTTTTTAGTTTTCCACTAATTTGTAAACATTCATTTTATTAGGGATTCTAAATATCAACATAGTTTTCCACATTTTCCACAACACCTATTACTATTACTACTAAAAATATTATATAATTATAAAGGAGGATTTGAAATGAAAATAGTTTGTTATAAAAACAAATTACTTAAAGCTATTAATTCCGTAGTTAAAGGTGTTGCATCCAAAACAACAATGCCTATATTAGAAGGAATATTAATAAAAACAAATGATAATGAAATAAAATTAACAACATATGATTTAGAAATTGGTATAGAATATATAATGGAATGTGAGGTAAAAGAACAAGGAAATACAGTAGTAAATGCTATTATGTTTAGTGAAATTATAAGAAAATTACCAGATACAGAAATTTATATTTCTTTAAATGAAAAGAAATTATTAGAAATAGAATGTGAAGGTTCATTATATAAATTAGCTACTATGAATCCAGAAGAATTTCCTGAACTTCCAAAAATAGAAATAGAAAATTCCATAGAAGTTGAACAAAATGTCTTAAAAAATATGATAAGAAAAACAATATTTGCAGTAAGCACAGAAGAAAGTAGACCTATTTTTACAGGATGTTTGTTTGAAATAGAAAATAATAAGTTAAGTTTAGTAGCAGTTGATGGATTTAGATTAGCTTTAAGAAGTATTTTTTTAAATAATCAAACTAATGATTTTAGTGCAGTTATACCAGGAAAGACTTTAAATGAAGTTAATAAAATAATATCAGATTCTTTTGAAAAAATAAAAATAGGAATTTCTAAAAATCAAGCTTTATTTGAAATGGATAATTGTAAAATAGTAACAAGAATATTAGAAGGAGAATTTTTAAATTATAAGAAAGTAATTCCAGAAAATTGGGAAACGAGAATAAAAGTAAATAAAAATAATATACAAGATAGTTTTGAAAGAATTAGTCTAATTTCTTCTTCTTCACTGGAAAAAGAGAAAAAATATCCAGTAAAAGTAAATGTTGATATAGGAAAAGTTAAGATTTCTTGTACAAATCAAACAGGAGAAGCAAAAGAAGAATTATTTATTTCTACAGAAGGAAAAAATTTAGAAGCAGGTTTTAATCCAAAGTATTTCTTGGATAGTTTAAAAGCTATTGATGATGAAGAAGTATTTTTAGAATTTGGAACAAATATATCACCATGTTTAATAAAATCAATTGAAAATAAAGATTATATATATATGATTTTACCAATTAGATTAAAAGAAGAATAATAAATATTATTTTTATAAAAAAAGGTGGAATAAAAATTCTACCTTTTTTTATAAAAAATAGAATAAATTAGAAAAAAAAGATAAAAAAAGATAAAAAAAGATAAAAAGAGATAAAAAGAGATTATTTTTTAAAAATAAGAAATAAAAATAATAAAAATTGTAAAAAATAGAAAAAAACAGCAAAAAAAAGAAAAAAAGAGAAAAATATACACAAATGGAGAATAAAATGTGGATAAAAAATATTAAAATAAAAAATTTTAGAAATTATAAAAAAGAAGAATTTTATTTAGAAAAAAATTTAAATATTTTTTATGGAGAAAATGCACAAGGGAAAACTAATATTATAGAATTAATTTTTTTATGTGCAATGGGAAAATCATTTAGAGCAAAAAAAGATAAAGAAATGATAAATTTAGAAGAGAATAATTCTTGTGTAGAAATAGAATATGTAAAAAAAGATAGAGAAGGAAAAATTAACATAATATTAGAAAATAAAAAAATAGTTACTGTTAATGGAATTAAAATAAAGAAGTTAAGTCAATTACTAGGTAATATAAATGTAGTTATTTTTACTCCAGATGATATTTCTATTTTAAAAGGTGGTCCTATATATAGAAGAAGATTTTTAGATATAATGATTAGTCAATTAAAACCTAATTATATGTATAATTTAAATTTATATATGAAGACATTAGAACAAAGAAATAATTATTTAAGACAGATAAATAAAGAAAAAAAAGACGAAAAATTATTAGATATATGGGATGAAAAATTAGTAGAATATGCAATTAATGTAAGTAATTACAGAAAAGAGTTTATTAATAAAATAAATAAAAATATAAAAAAGGTACATAGTGAAATAACAGATAATAAAGAAAAAATTGAAATTGAATATAAAACACAATGTATAAATAAAGAAGAATATTTAGAATTATTAAAGAAAACAAGAAAAGTAGATATAATTAAAGGACATACAACAAAAGGAATTCATAGAGATGATTTTGAAATATATATAAATAAAAAATTAGTAAATATATATGGATCTCAAGGACAACATAGAACAGCTATATTATCTTTAAAATTAAGTGAGTTATATATAATATATGAAGAAATAGGAGAATATCCAGTTTTACTATTAGATGATTTTATGTCTGAATTAGATAAAAAAAGAAAAGAACAATTTTTAAAAAAAATAAAAGATATACAAGTTATTATTACATGTACTGAAAAATTTAATATTGAAAATAAAAATATTTTGATATATAATGTGAAAAAAGGAAAGGTTACAAAAGAATAAATATAAATAATTAATACAATAGGAGGATAAAAATGGAAAAATACGATCATAAATATGGAGCAGAACAAATTCAGGTTTTAGAAGGGTTAGAGGCTGTTAGAAAAAGACCGGGTATGTATATAGGAAGTACATCTGTAAGAGGATTACATCATTTAGTATATGAAATTGTTGATAATGGTGTAGATGAAGCTTTAGCTGGTTATTGTAAAGAAATAAATGTATTAATAGAACCTGGAAATATAATTAGTGTAGAAGATAATGGAAGAGGAATTCCTGTAGAAATTCATCCAAAAACAGGAATTTCTACAGCAGAAACGGTTTATACAGTATTACATGCAGGTGGAAAATTTGGTGGAGACAGTGGATATAAAGTATCAGGAGGACTTCATGGAGTTGGTGCATCTGTTGTAAATGCTTTATCAAATTGGACAGAAGTAACTATTAAAAGAGATGGTTTCTTGTATCAAATGAAGTTTGAAAAAGGAAAAACAAAACAAAAATTAGAGAAAATAGGAAAAGCAGAGGGAACAGGAACAAAAGTTAGATTTTTAGCAGATGATACTATTTTTGAAACAACAGATTATGAATATGAAGTTTTAGAAAAAAGATTTAGAGAAATTGCATTTTTAACAAAAGGTCTTAAAATAACAATTGAAGATAAGAGAGAAGAGACACCTAAAAAAGCAGAATTTTGTTATGAGGGTGGATTAATATCTTTTGTAGAGTTTTTAAATAAGAACAAAGAAAAGTTACATAAAACACCTATTTATATAGAAAAAGAAGGAGAAGTTCCTGTAGAAATAGCAATACAATATACTTCTAGTTATTCTGAAAATATATATACTTTTGTTAATAATATTAATACAATAGAAGGTGGAACACATTTAGAAGGTTTTAAAAGATCTCTTACAAAAGTTTTTAATGATTATGCAAGAAATCATAATATATTAAAGGAAAAAGATAATAATTTACAAGGTGAAGATATAAGAGAGGGAATTACAGCAATTATTTCTGTAAAAGTAAAAGAACCTCAATTTGAAGGACAAACTAAAACAAAATTAGGAAATAGTGAAGTAACAGGTGTTGTTCAAAGTATGATGAATGAAGCATTATCATCATTTTTAGAGGAAAATCCAACAATAGCAAAATCTATATTAGAAAAATGTATAAGTGCATCTCGTGCAAGAGAGGCTGCAAGAAAGGCAAGAGAATTAGCAAGAAAAAAGAATTCTTTAGAGACTTCAACATTACCAGGAAAATTAGCAGATTGTAGTAGCAAAAATCCAGATGAATGTGAGGTATATATAGTTGAGGGAGATTCAGCAGGAGGAAGTGCTAAACAAGGAAGAGATAGAAAGTTTCAAGCAATTTTACCATTATGGGGAAAAATGTTAAATGTTGAAAAGGCAAGAGCAGATAAAATTTATGGAAATGATAAATTGAATCCAGTTATATTAGCTGTTGGAGCAGGAATTGGACCAGATTTTGATATTACAAAAATAAGATATGGTAAAGTAATAATAATGGCAGATGCGGATGTTGATGGTTCACATATAAGAACATTATTGTTAACTTTTTTCTTCCGTTATATGAGACCATTAATAGAAAATGGAAATGTTTTCTTAGCTCAACCACCATTATATAAATTGTCTAAAAAAGGAATGGAAGATATATATTGTTATACAGACGAAGATTTAGATAAAGCATATAAAGAATTAGAAGAAAAGGGAATTTCAAGAGATCAATTAGGATTACAAAGATATAAAGGTCTAGGAGAAATGAATCCAGAACAATTATGGGAAACTACTATGAATCCAGAAACAAGAATTTTAGTAAAAGTAACAATGGATGATGCTATAAAAGCAGATGAAATTTTTTCTTTACTTATGGGAGATGAAGTAGAACCAAGAAGAGATTTTATACAGAAAAATGCAAAATATGTTAAAAATTTGGATATATAGTTAATAAAAAAATTTAATGACAAGTAATTAATTTTACTTGTCATTAATCGATAAAGCTAATAATAATCTCAGTTAAAACTAATATACCTAATTGTCGAACCTAATATATATTACTATATAAATAAGCCCTAAACCAAATATATTAATCAGTCACTCGACTATTAATACACTTTAAGAAACTGCATTTATCCCATAGGGACTACTAACAACCTCTTATTATAAAATATAAGAATAATCTTAGCTCGAATATATTATACATTTTTTGACCATATACAAAAATAGATAAATTAGAAAATATAGCCTACCAACAAATAATATACTCTTCTCGCCGACTCAGTATAATATATATAAAATACACTATAAAAAATCTTTGTCCGAATATCAACAAACAAAAAATCATCTGTTAATACTCTTGGCTCAACTATTATTAACCTTATAATATTATTATGCATAAAAAATATAAAAATATACATAATTTTATATTATGTAAAAATGTCGAAAAAAGTCGATATTTTTTTCTTGACAGTTTAAAAATTATATTGTAAACTATTTTAAAATTAGGAGGTGAAAATAATTAAAAATATATCAGCACAAAATTGGATCCTTTTAGAAAAAATTTATAAAAATGGAATAATAAAATTAAAAAATAAAAGATATATAAAAATATTAAAAATAATTCCAATAAATTATAATTTAAAATCTAATTTTGAGAAAGAAGCTATTTTAAATTCTTATAAAATTTTTTTAAAAACATGTAATTTTGATATACAAATTTTAATTCAGAGTTGTAAAGAAGATTTAAGTTCTAATATTTCAAAAATAAAAAAAAATATTAATAAAAAAGAAAATAAATTTTTATATGAAATTTCACAAAATTATATAAATTATATAAATAAAATTAATTCAAATCAAAAATCATCATCAAAAAATTTTTATATTATTATTTGTAATAAAATTAATTCAAAAGAAAGAGACAATAAATCAGAAGAATTTATTCAAAGTGATTTAAAAGAAAAATATTTTAAAATAAAAGAATGTTTATCTCGTTGTGGAAATTATGTCATAGAAATTTCAGAAAAAAAAGAAATAGAAAAAATATTTTATACTTTTTTAAATCAAAGAAAAAGTAATAATAATTTATATTAAAAAGGAGGAATTAAATAATAAATAAAAAAAATTTAAATAAAGAAAATTCAAAATTTATTTTAGGATCTTTTAATGAAATAGATAAAATAACTCCTTCTTATATAAATATTAAAAATCCAAAATATTTTGAAATTGATAATTTATTTTATTCAGGTTTAATAGTTGTTAATTATTATAGAGAACAAACTGATATATTATTAAAAAGTTTAATAGAAACAAATATTAATATGAATATTTCAATTTTCTATGAAAAACAAGATCCATATAAAACAATAAAAGATTTAACATATCATATTGGAAATGTTGGAGTAGAATTAAAAGAAAATAATTCAAATAGACAAGATATTGATATTGCAGCTTTTACTTATAATGATGCAAAATATATCAGAAAAGAAATACAAGTAAATAATGAAGATATATATTTTTTGTATATTTATGTAAATATTTATTCAGAAGATATAAAAGAATTAGAATACTTTCTTAATAAAATAGAAGGTATTACACAAAGTAAAGGAATGCAAACAAGAAGAGCAAATTTTAGGCAAGAAGATTTATTTATTTCTACATTACCATTTATGGAAAATTCAATATCATTAAAAGATTCTGCAAAAAGAAATATATTGACATCTGGACTTCTTGCGACATATCCTTTTATATCTTCAAGTATTTTTGATAAAGATGGAATTTTTATAGGAACTAATATATATAATAGTTCACTGGTTTTTATTGATAGATATGATACAAAGAAATATAAGAATGCAAATATGTGTGTATTTGGAACTAGTGGAGCAGGTAAATCTTTTTATACAAAGTTATTAATTTTAAGATATAAATTATTAGGAATTAATCAATATATAATAGATCCAGATAGAGAATATAGTAATTTATGTAAAGTTTTAAAAGGAACACAAATTAAAATAGGTCCTAGTTCAAAAACATATATAAATGTATTTGATATAAGAAAAGAAAGTATAGAAGAAGGAGAAAGTGGTTATTTAGCAACTAAAATATCAAAATTAATAGGATTTTTTAATTTAGTATTTGGAGAATTAGATGAAGAAGAGAAGGCATTAATAGAAGAAAAAATAATTGAAACATATAAAAACAAAGGAATAACTTTTGATGATAAAAGTCTACATAAAAACAATAAAGAAAATAAAATACAATTTAAAGAGACAAAAGATATGCCAATACTACAAGATTTATATGAAATTTTAGGACAAGACAAAAGAACAAGTAAATTTAAGATTAAACTAATACCTTTTGTAAATGGCTCTATGAAATTTTTTAATAATTATACAAATATAGAAATTAATAATAGCTTAATTATTGCTGATGTTTATGATTTAGGTGAAGATAATTTGAAATATGGAATGTATTTATTTACTGATATTTTTTGGGATAAAATAAAAGAAAACAGAAAAGAAAAAAAGGCTATTTATTTGGACGAGATTTGGAGATTAATAGGGGTTACTTCAAATAAAGAAGTAGCTAGTTTTATATACAAAATTTTTAAAACAATAAGAAAATATGGAGGAAGTAGTGTAGCAATAACACAAGATATATCTGATATATTTAGTTTAGAAGATGGTATATATGGAAAAAGCATTTTAAATAATTCAAGTATAAAGACATTTTTTGCATTAGAAGAAGAAAATATAAATATATTATCTCAATATGCAAACTTATCAGAAAAAGAGAAAGTTGAAATAAAAACTTTAAAAAGAGGAGAATGTTTAATGTTTGTAGGAGAAGATCATATTTTAACAAAAATAGAAAGTTCAGAATTAGAAAAAGAAATACTTGAAGGAGAAAATTATGAAAAATATTATAACAGCAATAAATAATCCCTTAATAAATAAAAGTTTAAAAGATAATAAAAAATATAAGATTATTGGAAAAGATATACAATATAAAGAAGCAATTTTAGAAACATTAGAAAAAGAAATTTTAATTGATTATATTTTTATAAAAGAAAATTTGCCAGGACAAATTAAAAATTTAGAACTAATAAAAAAAATTAAAAAAATAAATCCTAAAATAAAAATTATATTTATTTTAGAAAATCCAAATAAAGAAAAAGAAATAAAATTAAAAAAAAGTAATGTTAAATATATTTTATATAAAAATGAAATTAATTATAAAAATATAATTAATATTATAGAAAATAAAAAAATAAAAAATAATAAAAATAATGCAAAAATAATATTAATTAATGGAGAAAGAAAATCTGGAAAAACTACAATGTCAATTTTATTATCAATTTATTTATCTAATAAAAATAAAAAAACTTTAATAATTGATTTTAATAAAAATGGATTAATTAAATTTTTAAAAAATAAAAAAGGATTAAATAAATATTTTAAAAAAGAAAAAATAAATTTAATTGAATTTAAAATAAATAATAATTTAAAAATAATTTCAAAAATAAAATTAAATAATGAAAAAAATATATATTTATTAATTAATAAATATATAAATAAATATGATTTTATAATATTAGATATTAATATTCAAAAAATAAATCAAAAATTAATAAAAAAATGTTATAAAATAATTTATTTATTTAATTTAAATTTTAATAATAAAAAAATTGATAAAATAAATAATAAAAAAACATATTTAATAAAAAATAAAAATAATTTTAAATCTTTGAATTCAAAAATTATTTTTAAAAGTTTAAAATTAAAAAATAAAATAATAAATATAAAATTAAGAAAAGAATATAAAGATATAAAAATATACAAAGGAAAAAATAAATTATCAATATATACAAAAGTGAAATTTTATATAATAGAAAAATTAATTTTAAGAACAAAATTTACATAAACAAAATATGTAAACAAATGTAGGAGGAAAATATGATAAAAGAAATAGAAAAAAATAATGAAATAAATTTAGAAAAAAATTTAAATAATGAAAATGAACAAAAAAACTTTTTAGAGTCAACTCTAGGAAAGACTATAAATTCAGGCATTGATATTGGAATTAGAAGTTTATTACCAGACTTTTTAGAAGAACAAGTTATTAACATAAAAGATAACCTATTTAATCTTGGTTTAAAAGATGGAATTAAAAAGACAATAGATGATGCTATAGATTTGGGTAAAACAGCTATAGGGATAGTAACAGGAAATTTCGATAATGTAAATCAAATGCAAAATGCAGTAAAATCTGGCGGAATAATTGATGGAGTATCATCTTTATTAGATACAGTTGTAAAAGGAGCAAAGGATGCAGGATTAATAGATAATAAAGTAGCTAATACATTAAAAAAAGGAAAAAATGTAATATTAAATAATGTAGAAAAAAATATAGAGAATAATTTTGAAAATCAAAGTAAAGTAATTGAAAATACAAATAAATATATAAATAATTGGAAAAGTTATTTTGAAAATAAAGATTTTTCTGGTATGGAAAAAGAATATAAAAAGATACAAAAAAATCTAAAAAATTTAGCTCCAATAGAGAAGACAATAAATGATACAAAAAGAATAGAAACTTTACATAATCTTATTAAAAATAATGGAAAAAATTTTGAATTATCAAAACAAGAGTTAGAATTAGTAGAAAAATTAAAATAAAATATTTTAAGTAATTTTATATAGCTATTTTATTAAAATTTCATATTTTTTACTTGCATATTTTTTACTGGTTTAGTATAATACAAATGTAGAAAAATAAAGGAAAGAGGGAGAAAAATGGAGGAAAGACCAGAAGGAAAAAATGACGGAAAAATAATTGAAAGAGATATTGAAAAAGAAATGCAAACAGCATATATTGACTATGCTATGAGTGTTATAGTATCTCGTGCACTTCCAGATGTAAGAGATGGTTTAAAACCAGTTCATAGAAGAATTCTTTATGCTATGCATGAAGATGGAATTACTTCTGATAAACCATACAGAAAATGTGCAAATACAGTTGGATCTGTTTTAGGTAGATATCATCCTCATGGAGATAGTTCAGTTTATGATGCAATGGTAAGAATGGCTCAAGATTTTTCAATGAGATATCAATTAATTGATGGACATGGTAACTTTGGTTCTGTTGATGGTGATGGAGCGGCAGCAATGAGATATACTGAAGCTAGAATGGCTAAGATTTCTCAATATATGTTATCAGATATTGAGAAAAATACTGTTGACTTTATGCCAAACTATGATGATAGATTACAAGAACCTACTGTTTTACCTGCTAGGATACCAGCACTTTTAATTAATGGTTCTTCAGGAATTGCTGTTGGTATGGCTACAAATATACCACCACATAACTTAAAAGAAGTAATTGATGGTATTATAAAAATAATTGATGAAGATGAAGTATCAAATGAAGATTTAATGTCAGTTATAAAAGGACCAGATTTTCCAACAGAAGGGTTAATACTTGGAATGGAAGGAATAAAACAAGCGTATACAACAGGTAGAGGAAAAATTACTTTAAGAGCAGAAACAGAAATAGAAGAAATGAGTGGAAATAGACAAAGAATAATAGTAAGATCTTTACCATATCAAGTAAATAAAGCAAATTTAATTAAGAATATTTCTGATTTATCAAAAGATAAAAAAGTAGAAGGAATTTCAGAATGTAGAGATGAATCAGATAGAAAAGATAAAGTAAGAGTTGTTATAGAATTGAAAAGAGATGCAAATGCTCAAGTAGTTTTAAACCAGTTATTTAAACATACTCAAATGCAAACTACATTTGGAATTATTATGTTAGCACTTGTAAATGGCGAACCAAAGATATTAACATTAAGAGAATGTTTAGACTGTTATATTTCTCATAGAAAAGATGTTATATTAAGAAGAACTCAATTTGATTTAGATAAAGCATTAGCGAGAGCTCATATTTTAGAAGGTTTAAAAATAGCACTTGATAATATAGATGAAATTATTGAAATTATTCGTTCTTCATATGATGATGCAAAAGAAAGATTAATGGAAAGATTTGGACTTTCAGATATACAAGCACAAGCTATATTAGATATGAGATTAAAAACATTATCAGGATTACAACGTGAAAAAATAGAAGAAGAATATAAACAATTAATGGAATTAATACAACATTTAAGAGATATATTAGCTAGTGAAAAATTAGTATTTGACATAATTAAGGAAGAGTTAATTGAAATTAAAGATAAATTCGGAGATGAAAGAAAAACAAAGATAGTTGCAACAGAAGGAGAAATTGATATTGAAGATTTAGTAAAAGAAGAGCAAACAGTTATAGCATTAACACATTTTGGATACATAAAGAGAATGCCAATAGATACTTATAAGAGCCAAAGAAGAGGTGGAAAAGGTATAACAGGTATGACAACTAGAGAAGAGGATTTTGTAAAAGAAATATTTATAGCATCAACACATGATACAATTTTATTCTTTACTAGTAAAGGAAAATTATATAGATTAAAAGGATATGAAATACCAGAAGCTGGAAGAACTGCTAAAGGAACAGCAATTGTTAATTTATTAAGTTTGGATCCAGGAGAAAAAGTATCTGCTGTAATACCAATTCAAAATTTTGCTGAAGGAAAATATCTATTAATGGCAACAAAAAATGGTTTAATTAAAAAGACAGCACTTAGTGAATATAATTCTGCTAGAAAAACTGGTCTTCAAGGAATTACTTTAAAAGAAAATGATGAGCTAATTGAAGTAAGATTAACAGATGGTGAAGATAATGTAGTATTAGTTACTAGAAAAGGTATGAGTATTACATTTGATGAAAAAGATGTAAGACCAATAGGTAGAGTTGCTCAAGGTGTAATTGGAATAAGATTAGATGAAGATGACGAAGTTATAGGAATGCAATCAATAATAAATGGAGAAAAAGCAACTTTACTTGCAATTACTGAAAATGGATTTGGTAAAAGAACTGAATTAGATGAATATAGAGTTCAAATTAGAGGTGGAAAAGGAGTTATAACTTATAAAATAACACCAAAGACTGGAAATTTGGTAGGAGTAAGAATTGCAACAGAAGAAGATGAAGTAATGTTAGTAACAGATACAGGTACAATTATTCGATTAAAAGTAAGTGAAATAAGTATTTTAGGAAGGTCAACACAAGGAGTTACTTTAATGAGAACAAATAACGGTGGTAAAGTTGTAAGTATTGAAACTTTAAAACCTGAAATAGAATAGAAAAAGGAATGTTTAAATCATTCCTTTTTTTATCTTTATTTTTTATTAAATCTTAAATCATCACCAAAGAAATAATAAATATCATAGTATCCAACTATTCTTGAGCCAATTCTCTCTTCATAATTATTAAAAATATCTTTAATATCCAAATTAGTGGAAATAATTGTTTTTGTAAGTTTATTATTTAAGTTTAAAATTCTTGTATTTAAAATAGTAAATAATTCACTTAATTTCATGCTATTTAAACTTTCAGTTCCTAAATCATCTATTATTAATAAATCAGTTTCTAATACAGATTTATAAATGTTTTCTGAAGAATTCTTTTGTTTACTCATTTTATAGTCTATAACACTTTCTAAAAGTACAGGAGCTGTTTGATATAAAACAGTTTTTCCTTTTTTTAACAATTCTTTTGCGATACAATTAGACATAAAAGTTTTACCGTAAACCTGTATTTCCTATGAAAAGTAAGTTTTTACAATCAGGATTATCAAAGTCATTAACAAATTTAATTGCACTATTTTTTATATTTTCAATATTCTTTTTTGGTGATATATTAAATTTATATTTTGATAAATCTACAATATCAGAAAATAGATTTGAATCAAAATGATTAAAATCATTTTTTTCTAAATTTGGCATATTAGATTTATTAAATGAATTATTCAATAATTTTTGTTTTAAGCAATTACACATATGTGATTTATAATTATTATCTAAAATATATCCTGTATCTTTACAGATATTGCAAGAAAAATTTTGTTTTAAATAATTGTCTTCAATATTTTCTGCAACTAAAATTTTTTGTTTTTCATTTTTTAATTTTTCTATATGTTCTTTTAAAGAAGATGAAGAAACATTATCTTCTTTATTTAAAATTTTTTTTGTAGTAGAAATAGCATAATTATTTAATTGGTTTTCAATTTCTTGTAATCTTGGTATTTTTTTATATAATTGTTCTTTTCTTTTTTCTAAATTTAATTCTGAATTAATTCTTTTCTGTTCATACTCTTTTAATATGGAATTTAAAATTGTATTAGACATTTATGCCTCCTTATTATTTATATTATTTGCATAAAGGAAATCTAAATTATCATATTTTCGTTGTTCATAATTAATTTTATTAACAGACTTTTTTAAATTTTTTGCATTTTTTTCTTGTATTTTTCTTTGTTCTAAAAAAGCAGTAATTTCTGAAGGAGTTTTTAGATTTCTATCATGCCAATCTGTTATAATGTTGTTTATATATTCAAATGTTGGATTTTGTTTATAAGTAGTTCTTTTTAAAGCTAACTCTATAATATTCATATCATAATTATAGTTAAGAACCCAATTTTCTATATATGCTTCTTCGTATTGAGTAAGTCCACTGTGTTTTCCTAATTTTCTGGCAATTATTTTTTTATATTTATTTAAACTTTCTTGTTGTTCATAATATTTATCCAAATCATTGTAAGTTTTTATATTATTAGATGCCCAAGATTCAGCTACTGTTTGTATATAATTTCTATGTAATGCACTTCGTTTATAACAATAATCAAAAAGGGCAATCATTACTTGTTCATCAAAGGAATATTTTTTAAACCATAAATCAATATCATTATACCATGAAGGTCCCATAATGCCTTGGAAATATGCATTATTAATATGTTCAATTACTTTTAATCTAGATTTATTTTTAGAATTTTGTTCAATTTTACTTTTTGAAATAGTTAAATTTGGAGAATATAAATTGTGAAGAGTATATTCTTGTAAATCTACTATAATATATCCATTTGATTTTCTAATAATTAAATTATTTTCTTCTAAAAATTTTAATCCATCATTTATTGATTTTAAAGGAATATTTAGTTTTTTTGATAAATCATTTAATTTTATATCTTTTTTATATTTTGATAAAAATATAATATACATATATATTTTTAAGTAACTTCCAGGCAATTGTGATAAATGTTCAGCAAAAAAAATATCTGGTATAGTAGTTTCCGAAAAAAGTAAAGATTTTTCATTTTGTTCTAATTTCATTTCAACATCTCCTAAAATCTATAATATAGTAATTACAATTATAACTTTTTTAAATAAAAAATTCAATATTATCAAAAAGTTTTTTTGTTAAATAAAAAAACTTTTTGTCTAAAAATAAATTTTAAAATATACATAAAAACAATAATAATATTTTCTCCATGAAATCCAGATATACTAAATAATAAAATTGGAAAAGAAAAAATAATAAAAATAAAAATTTTTATAGTTAAATCTTTAAATAATAGATTAATAATTAATAAAATAAATAAAGACCATATAATATTAATAAAAATAGTGGTATAATCTAATATTCCAAATAATTTATTTTTAAAATTATAATTTTGTGGAAAAATAAATTTCATATATTAACCTCCTTTAAATTTAAAAAAGTTATTAACAGGTTGAGATATATTTGTGGAAATACCTCCTATTAATTCACGAACAAAGGAATTTGCCTGAATTAATGCATAAATACCTCCAATATATAAAAATTTAATTAAGAGATTTGATG
>CANTHA010000022.1 GCA_947653375.1 uncultured Clostridium sp.
GACAGACCATTCAGTAGGGCTTAAGCCCTGAAGTGCTAGAACAAAAGCCTTCTAGACTTAGAGCAAACCACCCGTTTTACGGGTGGTTATGATTACTTTGGGAAATTCTTCACTATCGGATCAATATAACAATCACAACAATGATTGCAACCTTTTTCGATAGCTTTTTTTGAAGTACATTTTTTAACATCTCCATTACAGCTACTATCACAGGTGCAAGAGCAACCACATTCACCACAGTGGTTATTTTGTTCATCTTTTTTCTTCTTTTCACATGTCGGAAAAATAGATTTTCCTAAAAATTCTTTTTGTAATAAAAGAATTTTACTGCCGTGTAGAGCTGCGGACAATCCACTGTCAGTAGGTATGCTACTAATAGCATTGGAAAAAGCATTAATCATAGGTTCGCCCATAATGGCAGTTTCTAGATTTTCTTCAGTAAGCAATGAAAGGATATTAGATAAAATATCATAATTTTCTTGACCTGAAAATGTTATTCCAACAGCTTCATTCAAGATTAACGTAAAGAAATATCTTTTGAAAAGAGATGTAATGTTTTTATAAGAGAATTTATCAGTAGTAAATGGTTTGAGAAATTTTACAATCTCATCAATTCTCACCTTCATTTTTTCCTCTGAATCATCAAACAGATTGTCAACCTGTTTAGCCAAAGAAGGCTCATCAAAAATGGTTAAAGGAACATCTTTTTGAATCCGTACCAAAGTTTTCATAGTGTTTCACTTCTTAAAAAATTTTTTTTGAGTATATATATACTTGCACTTAGCAAGATAATAAAAATTATGTATACATATAATATCATATTCTTAAGATAAAAGCAACGATATCAGCATTATTTTATATAACTTTTGTATTCAGTAAGAAAAAATAACTTATAATGGTAAAATTAAGTGACGCAATATTGACATAAAAATAGACACATATTATTACAAATGATAAAATGTGTTTTGAGAATAATACATTGAAGGTTTGTAAGTAATATGTGTCAAAAGAATTATAACATTAAATTAGAATAAAGAAAGAGTTTAAATATAAACAGTGTGAGTGACATTGAGGATATCACCGGATTTATGTACGATTGTGCAGTAAGCTTATATAGTAAGTTATTCTGATTCAATTGATGCAAATGTAGAGAATATTATTAATTTTTCAGTATTTTAAAAAGTTCTTATAAGAACACCCAACCAAATATGTTATTATGTTCTTAACAACATACAAAGTAATTCATTTGTAGCATTTCTGGTATCTTTTGCAGATAATAAACGCCATTGAAATATTTATGTAAATATGATAAAATATAATTGTAATATTAATTATTTGAAAAAGTCTAATTTGCAAGTTATACACGCATTTTAGCAAAGGAGGTAATATGTTATTAGTAAAAGTGTTAAATGAGGAATTAAAAAAAGTTCCTAATATTTCAAAAAAATTGCAAATTGAAGTAAAAGCGCAGAAATGGGATGGGAAAAGAAAACTTCAAGCTATTGAGTTACTTCGGCAGTTAGAAAAACCTACTTTATGTACATCAAATGTCGATGAAACGATAGCTAAAGTCTATTTTGAACCATTATATCTTATGCTTACTCCGAGTGAATATTGCAGTATATCTTGGAGTATGAACGAAGTAATGAAGTATGTTGAGGAACTGATAACAGACATTAACCAGTTTTCAAGCGATGTTTTGCTCGTTTATGGTGGACATGAGTACACTGTTGAAGATATCTGTAAAATTAAAATTGACTGGTATATCTAATTAATAACTTCTTATTTTAAAATTTCTAAACAGGTGCATATTTTATATATGCATCTGAATCTTTTTATTAAAAAAATTTCAGTATTGACAAGTAAAAAATAATGATATAAAATTATAAAAAATCACCTAAAGTTAAGACATATAAGAAAATAAAACATGAAAGGAGAAAATATAAATGGAATTAGCAGGATCAAAAACAGAGAAAAATTTAATGGAGGCATTTGCAGGAGAATCACAAGCAAGAAATAAATATACATATTTTGCAAGTAAAGCAAAAAAAGAAGGATATGAGCAAATAGCAGCATTATTTTTAGAAACAGCTGATAATGAAAAAGAACATGCAAAATTATGGTTCAAGCTATTACAAGGAGGAGAAATAAAATCAACAGCAGAAAATTTAGTTGCTGCAGCTGAAGGAGAAAATTATGAATGGACAGATATGTATGATAGAATGGCTAAAGAAGCTAAAGAAGAAGGATTTGATCATATAGCATATTTATTTGAAGCAGTTGCACAAATAGAAAAAGAACATGAAGCAAGATATAAAAAATTATTAGAAAATGTAGAAAATGGACTAGTATTTAGTCGTGATGGAGATAAAATTTGGAAATGTAGAAATTGTGGACATATAGTAATAGGAAAAGAAGCACCAGAAATTTGTCCAGTATGTAGTCATCCAAAAGCATATTTTGAAATAAAAGCTGAAAATTATTAAGAACAAAAGAGGCATGATTAGAATTTCTTGACCTTTTAGATTTCCTTCCATGCCTCGTCTTTGTTCGTCCGCGAAAATTGTATAGCAATTTTCTGTGGAATGCTTTATATTATAGGAAGTTCGGAGAACTTCCTATAATATAAAAAATAAAATGATAGAAAATTTCTATCATTTTATTTTTTTTGTAGAAATTATAATAAAGATATGCTATAATGAGGTCATATAAAAAGGAGAAAAATATGCCAAAATTTTTTGTAACTGCTGATAATATAGAAAATAATAAAATAACCATAACAGGAAAAGATGTAAATCATATAAAAAATGTATTAAGAAAAAAAGTAGGAGACAAAATAATTGTATGTAAAAATAAAGATTACTTATGTGAAATAATATCGTTAAATAATGATATTATAGAATGTAAAATAATAGAAGAACTAGATACAAATTCAGAATCAAATATAAAAGTAACAATATATCAAGGAATTCCTAAATCAGATAAAATGGAATTAATTATCCAAAAATCAGTTGAATTAGGAGCATTTGCAATAATACCAACTGAAATGAAAAGATGTATTGTAAAGTTAAAGGATAAAGAAAAAAAGATACAGAGATGGCAAAAAATATCAGAAGTAGCAAGTAAACAATGCAACAGAAATATCATTCCACAAATTAATAATGTTATAACATTAGATAAAATTGATAAAAATATGCATGATGTAATATTAGTGGCTTATGAAAATGAAAAGAAAAATACACTAAAAAATGAACTGAAAGAAATAAAAAAAGCTAATTATAAAAATGTAAATATAGCAATTGTTATTGGTCCAGAAGGTGGAATTGATAAAACAGAAATTGAAGTACTAAAACAAAAACAAGCAAAAATAGTAACATTAGGAGATAGAATATTAAGAACAGAAACAGTTGCACTAAATATGTTAAGCATTATTATGTATGAACTAGAAAATTAGGAGGAAAAATGGAAACAAAAGTAAAAGATAAAGTAGAAAAAGGAATTGAATATGTAGAAAAAGTCAATGAAGAAAAGAAAAATATACCAAAAGAAGTAAAACAAGAAATGCTAAAAAGAATTTTTATCAATCTCATAAAAGCAATAGGAATTCTAGTTTATTTTGGAGCTTTAAATTTAGCAAACATTAGAGTTGATAATAAAATTTTATCAGAATACATAAAAATATGTTCAGGTATATTCTTAATTTCAAGTATTATAGTTTTAGAAATATCATATAAAAAAGATGATAAATCAGCTTTGATTTCAGGTATAGAACTACTAATTTTGTCATTTCATTCATTATTAATAATACACATAATTACTGTAATGAAATATAATTTTAAAGTATATGTATTGACTTCTTCATATATTTTTACAATATATTATGTATTAAAAGCAATAATAGTAGAGACAAAGGAAAAAAAGAAATATGTAGATAGTTTAAGTGATATATCTGAAATTGTTAAAAAAGAAGAACCACAAATAAAAGAAGCAAAAAGACAAAATTCAAGAAAAAATATTTCAACAAAAAAAGTAAATAATAAAAGAGAAAATAAACCGACAGTAGGAACAAAAAGAGTAAGAACAAAATCAATAGAAAATGAAAAAGAAGAAATAAAGTCGATTAATAAGAAAGCGAAAAAAATTAAAAGAGAACAGGAGAAAATTAAGCAAAATACAAAGATAAAGCCTGAAATAACAGATAGCATTAATGTGATTAGAAATAGAAAATCTAAAACAAGTAATAGTGATAAAATAACTAAAAGTACAGAAACAAAAACTAAATCAGCTGAGAAGGTTAAAACTAAAACTAGACCAAAATCAGCAAAAAGAGGGAAAAGATATAAATAAAATTTTAAAAGAGGTAAAGTAAATGATTAAAAGTATGACAGGCTATGGTAAAGCTAATTTATCACAAGACAATAGAGAATATCAAATAGAAATAAGAAGTGTAAATCATCGTTATTTAGACATATCAGTAAAAATACCAAGAATATTAGGATATTTAGAAGAGGAAATAAAAAAATGTATAAGTAACAAAGTAAAAAGAGGTAAAATTGATGTATTTGTTAATTTTCAAAATAACTCATTAGAAGGAAAAGAAATAAAAATTAATAGAGATGTAGCAAAGATATATATTAATGAATTAAAACAATTAGCAAAACAAGAAAATATTTCGTCTGAAATAAATATTAACGAAATTGCTCAATATCCAGATGTATTGGAAATACAAAATACACAAGATGAAGAAAAAATTAAAACAGAAGTTATTGAAACAGTTAATATTGCACTTGATAATTTTATAGAGATGAAACAAATTGAAGGTAATAAAATGGGAGAGGACATACTAAAAAGAATAGAAAAAATAAAAATAAATGTAGAAAAAATATCTTCTCTTTCTACTGGACTTATTGAAGAATATGTAGTAAAATTAAAAAGTAGAGTGCAAGAGTTACTTCAAAATCAAGAAATAGATGAAACTAGATTAGCACAAGAAGTTGTTATTTTTGCAGATAAATGTTCTATTGAAGAAGAAGTAACAAGATTAAACAGTCATATTCTACAATTTAAGAATTTAGTAAATTCAAAAGAACCAATAGGAAAAAAGTTAGACTTTTTAATACAAGAAATGAATAGAGAAACTAATACTATTGGATCTAAAGCTAATAATTTGGAAATTACTAATGGAGTAATAGACATAAAAACAGAATTAGAAAATATCAGAGAGCAAGTACAAAATATTGAGTAAAGAAAGGATTTGATGAAATGCAATTAGTAAATATAGGATTTGGAAATATTGTTTCAGCAGAAAGGATAGTAGCAATAGTTAGCCCAGAGTCAGCACCAATAAAAAGAATGGTACAAGAAGCTAAAGATAATAAAACAGCCGTAGATGCTACTTATGGTAGAAGAACAAGAGCAGTTTTAGTAATGGACTCAGGTCATATTATATTATCAGCAGTACAACCTGAAACTGTTGGAGGAAGAATTGACAAAAATATTTCTCAAGATGCAGATAAAACAATAATAGAATAAAATTTAGTTTGAAAGGAGTGATTTTACATGATGGTAAAACCAAGTGTTACAGATTTATTAACAAAAGCAAAAAATAGATATGAATTAGTAATAGCAACTGCAAGACGTGCTAGACAAATAGCAGCTGGAGATGAAGCAAAAACTTCAGTAAATGAAGAATCACCAGTTACATTAGCTGCAAATGAAATTGCAGAAGGGAAGGTAACAATATGCTAGTAATCTTATCAGGCGTTTCTGGTGCTGGAAAAGATACAATAAAAAAAGAGCTAATAAAAAGAATGGAAGATGTAGTATCTCTACCATCTTATACTTCAAGAAATCCACGTGAGGGCGAAGAAGAAGGCATACAATATCATTTTATAACTAAGCAAGAATTTAAAAATAGAATAGAAAATGATGAATTCTATGAATATGATTTACATCATGATAATTATTATGGAACATCAAGAAAATTAATGAATGAGAAAATTGAAAGTGGAAAAATCATTGTAAAAGATATTGAAGTAAATGGAACAGAGAATTTAGTAAAAGTATTAAAAAATGATGTAAGATTAGTAACTATATTTTTAAAAGTAGAAAGAGATGAGTTAAGAAAAAGATTAATTGAAAGAGGAGACAATTTGTCAGAATCAGAACTAGAGTTAAGATTAAGCAGATTAGAATATGAAGAATCTAAAATAAAATTATATGACTATGTAATAAAAAATGATGATTTTGAGAAAACAGTTAAAATAATCATGTCAATAATAGAAAATGAAAGAAGATTAGAAATGTCACAAAAATAAGGTGGCATTTTTGGTTAATATAGGAGAAACAATGATAGCAGAAATTATAATAAATAGAACAGCAAAAAAATTAAATAGAACTTTTGATTATCATATTCCTAAAGAATTGGAAGATATAATTATTATTGGAAGTAAAGTTTTGGTTCCTTTTGGTAAAGGAAAAAAACTAGAAGAAGGATTTGTTGTAGGAATTAAGGAAAAATCAGAATATGAAGTCAAAGATATTGCAAAATTAGAAGATAATTTAACTGAAAAACAAATTTCTTTAGCTAGATGGATGGCGAAGAAATATTTTTGTAATGTTTCTGATTGTATTAAATTAATGCTTACACCAGGAACTAGAAATAAAGATAAGGAAAAAAGAATTCAAGACAAAACAATAAATTGCATATTTTTAAAAAAAGATATAGAGGAAATAGAATTTGATATACAAACTGAAAAAATAAAGTCAGAAAAGCAAAAGAAAGTATTGTCCTTTGTAAGAGATAATGAAGGAGTAACAATACCAGAAATAGAAATGTTTACAGATTGCTCAAGAGCAATTGTTAATACATTAATAAAAAATGGATATTTAGAAATTATTGAAAACAAAATAGAAAGAAATCCGTTGATAGATAAAAAAATTGAAAAAACGATGCATTTACAATTAACTAATGAACAAGAAGAAGCATATAAAAAAGTTGAGAAAGCTATAAGTGATAATGAGTATAAAAGTTTTTTATTGTATGGAGTAACAGGATCACGGAAAGACAGAAATTTATATTCAACTAATACAAAAGGTTTTAAATAGCAATAAAACTGCAATATTATTAGTTCCAGAAATCTCTTTAACACCACAAATGATTGATAGATTTATATCAAGATTTGGAAAAGATGAAATAGCTGTTTTACATAGTAAATTATCAATAGGTGAAAGACATGATGAATGGGAGAAAATAAGAAACAATAATGCAAAAATCGTAATAGGAGCAAGATCTGCAATATTTGCACCAATTAGAAATTTGGGTATAATTATAATAGATGAAGAACATGATAGTTCATATAAGTCAGATGCAAATCCTAGATATGATGCAAAAGAGATTGCAAAATATATAGCAGAAGAAAATAAATGTCCATTATTATTAGGGAGTGCAACACCAGATATAAATATATTTTATAAAGCAGTAAATAATAAAGAGAATATAGAATTATTGGAATTAACCAATAGAGCTAATAATTCATCACTTCCTGATGTTAATGTTATTGATTTAAAACAAGAGTTAGCTAATGGTAATCATTCAATGTTAAGTATTGATTTATATTCAAAAATAGAAGAAAATTTGAACAAAAAGAGACAGACAATTTTATTTTTAAATAGACGCGGATATTCTACATTTATTATGTGTAGAAATTGTGGATATACAGTAAAATGTAAGAATTGTAATATAAGTTTAACATATCATAGCTATCAAAAAAAATTAAAGTGTCATTATTGTGGATATGAAGAAAAAATAGTAAGTGTTTGCCCAGAATGCCATAGCGATAAAATAAGGTATTTTGGAACAGGTACACAAAAGTTAGAACAAGAAATTAATAAGCAATTTCCAAATGCCAAAACAATAAGAATGGATGTTGATACTGTTACAAAAAAGAATTCTCATGAACAGATTTTAAATAAATTTAAAAATGAAAATATAGATATATTGATTGGAACACAGATGGTTGTAAAAGGACATCATTTTCCTAATGTTACATTAGTTGGAGTTATTGCAGCTGATAGTTCATTAAATATAGATGATTATAGAGCAAATGAAAGAACATTTCAAATTTTAACTCAAGTTGCACGGACGAGCTGGTAGGGATAAATTGCCTGGTAGTGTTATTATTCAAAGTTATAATCCAGAAAATTTTAGTATACAATGTGCAAAAAAACAAAATTATGATATGTTTTATGAAACAGAATTAGCTTTAAGAAGACAATTGAAATATCCACCATTTTGCGATATAATAGTAATCAGTTTTAATAGTTTGTCAGAACAGGAAATAATTAAAGTTAGTAATGAATTTTATGAAGATATACAAAAAAAGTTTTTAAATTATTTAGAGAAAACAGGAAAACAAGAAGAATATAAGTTTTTTAGACCAATGCCGTCTCCAATAGATAAAATTCAAAATAGATATAGGTGGAGAATTATTATTAAAGGGAAAATGATTGATGAGATAAATAAAATTATAAATAATTTATTATTTGAGTTTTATAAAAAGGATATTAAGACTACTAAAATATCAGTTGATGTTAATCCAAATAATATGATGTGATAGTTGTATAATTGTGCAATCTTCCAAATTGTGCAAAATTATATTTTTATAATTACTATATAACAGATTTTTACTTTAATATAAATATTATAAAAATAAATTTTTTACTGGAAGATTTAATCATACAAATTAGTATTTTTTGAATTCAAAATTAGTGAAGTTAATCTAAATGGTCTGTAATTATGAAATCTTCCAAACTGCGCAAAATTGTATTTTTATAATAGTTATATTAAAGTATAGTTTATATAAAAGAAAGGGGAAAAAATGGCAATTAGAAATTTAAGATATGATGGAGATGAGATATTAAAAAAGAAGTCAAGAGAGGTTGAGGTAGTAGATGAAAAAGTGCAAACTTTAATTGATGATATGATTGAAACAATGCATAAATATAATGGAGTAGGTCTAGCAGCAGTACAAGTTGGAGTTTTAAAAAGAATAGTGGTAATTGATTTGTATGATGATAATGGACCTATAGTTTTAATAAATCCAGTAATTTTGAAAACTAAAGGAGAACAAGAAGTAGATGAAGGATGCTTGAGTTTTCCTAATCAATTTGCAAAAGTTAAAAGACCAGCTGAAGTAACAGCAGAATATATAGATAGAGAAGGCAAAAGAATTAGAGTAAAGGCAAAGGAACTATTAGCTCAAGCAATATGCCATGAAATAGATCATCTAAATGGTGAGGTATTTATGGATAAAATTATTCCAGGAACTTTGGAATATATAGAACCTGAAAAAGAATTGTGACAAAGGGGTCGCCCTTTTTTGTCACATAATATATATTTATTTCAATAATTTGTGATTTGAATATTGAGTTTTAGGGAGGATTACAAGATTTGAAAAAATATTTATTTGAGATTATTGTAGTGTTTTTTGTGATAGTTGAATTGGTTTTAATTATATTTAATTTTATAAGTAAATATAAAATATCAAAGAGATTAAAAATAGAAAATATGAATGACTTTTCTGTGCAAGGACTGAAAGAATCATTAGGATATGGCTCATCAGAGCCTATTTTTATAAAGTTTAAAATATCTTTTGATAAATACAGAGAATATAATTTACAGTATCAAGATGTGGTTTCAGATGACTATATATATGAAGGGGAAATTACAAACAAAAAGCAAAAAATATCTGATGATTATTATATGTGTTATTATGAAACAGTTATATATGATGATAAGGAAAAACAAGAGTTTAGAGGAATGAGAAATAATAGGTTTTTCCTTAAAGTAAATAGTTTAATGTTAATTTTTTTATTATTTGTTTATGTTATAAGGAAGATAAAAGAAAGAAAAAATAGAGAAAATGAATGCAGAAGAAGAGGAAATTTATTCAACCATTAGTTGATATGAAAATTCACCCCACTCAACTAATGGTATGTAGACTTTCAAATAAATAATTATTACACTTAAGTTAAGGAGGTAATGAAATTATGAATCAAGTAAAAATAGGAAAGTTTATTGCTGAATGCAGAAAAAAAAATAATCTAACTCAAATGCAATTAGCAGAAAAATTAAATATTACAGATAGAGCTATATCAAAATGGGAAAATGGAAAATCAATGCCAGATTCATCAATAATGCTTGATTTATGTAATGAACTTAAAATAAGTGTAAATGAACTATTAAGTGGGGAGGTAATTAAGATGGAAGATTATATGAAACAAGCAGAAGAAAATTTGCTAAAAATAGAAAAAGAGAAAGAAGAAAAAGATAGGCAATTGTTAAATTTGGAACTTGTTATAGGTTACTTTTCATTAATAACATTTTTAATATTGATTTTTGTAGCGTCATTTGTAGAAATGCTATTATGTATTAGAATTATTATGATAGTATTTGCTTCTATAGTATTTGTTGTTGGAGTAAGTAAGGCTATAAAAATTGAACAAATAGCAGGATATTACGAATGTGATAAGTGCTATTATAAATATGTTCCAACTTATAAAAGTGTATTATTTTCAATGCACTATGGAAGAACAAGATATATGAAATGTCCAAAATGTAATGAAAAAAGTTGGCAGAAAAAAGTAATAAGTAAATAAAAAAATATTAATTTAAACAATGATTTGAATATTGTACTTAAAAACAAAAGAAAATGTGTTTCAATTTTATTGACAAGTATTAGTTTTGTACTATTATAATAATCGTAGAAAATAATTATTGAGGTGCAATATGTATAATAAAGAAGAAATATTACAAAAAGTAGATATGTTATATAGTATGTGGAAAAAAGGTAGTCTTGGTGGCGAAGTTATGCCTGAAGATGCAAATCCACATTTAGATAAATCTTCAGTAGAAAACTATCTTTATTTTACATTACCTATGGCATTGAACTATCAAAGAAACTCATATAAATTATGGGAAAGTGCATTAAATACATATAATGATAAAGAAACTAATTTTGTATTTAATCCTAAAATATGTATAAACAAAACTTTTGAAGAAGTGCAATATGCACTTGTAAAATATAAAATATCATTGCAAAAACAAAAGCAAACTGAAATATGGTTATCTCTATGTAAAACATTTGTAGAATTATATGATAGAGATATCAGAAAATTATTTAACTCATTAGATAATGATGTTAATAATATAAAAAACTTTATACAAAAGGAAAATAAAAAGAAATTTCCATATTTATCTGGAACAAAAATATGTAACTATTGGCTATATGTGATATATCAATATGCAGACAGAAAATATAAAAATATTAATCAATTAACAGTTGCACCAGATACACATGTAATCCAAGCAACACATAGATTAGGATTAATAAACGATGAAGAATTAAATAAAAGTGATGTACAGCTGATAGTAGTTGATAGATGGAATGAATTATTTAAAGAAACTAGATATAAACCTATTGATATACATACTCCACTATGGTTGTGGAGTAGAAATGGTTTTAAGGAGGTCAAGTAAAATGAAGGTATTATTTGCAACAACAAATCCAGCCAAAATAAAGAAATATGCAGAAAAACTAAAAGAAAATAATATAGAGGTATTAACTATAAAAGATTTAGGAATAAATCTAAAACCAGAAGAAACAGGAAAAAATGCTATAGAAAATGCTTATATAAAAGCAAAAGCATATTATGATAAAACCAAAATTATAACTATAGGCATGGATAATAATCTATATATAGAAGAGTTGCCAGAAGAAAAACAACCGGGAACTCATGTAAGAAGAGTAAATGGAAAAGAATTAAATGATGATGAAATGATTGAATATTATCGTAACTTGGTTCAAGAATACGGTGGAAAGTTAACAGCTAAATGGGTATATGGAATGGTAATATATGATGGAAAAGAATCAAAAGAGTATAGTTGGAGTAAGAGCCACTTCTATTTTATAGATAAACATTGTGAAAAAAGAAATCAAGGTTATCCATTAGATTCAATGTCTATTATGCCAGAATGTAATAAATATTTTGTCGATTTAACAGAAGAAGATAGAAATAGAAATAAAGAAAATTATAAAGAAGATGATGTTATCGATTTTATAGTAAATAATTGTAGTAAGTAGGAGTAATAAATTATGCAATTAGAAGATTTAAAAGTAGAATATGACAAATTACAAATAAAATATGGAGCAATAATTATTAGATTTAGGGGGAATTAAAAATGACTGAGAAAATAGAATTTAAAGATAAAAAAATCATACATAAAAGTAATTATTTTTGGTTTAATTATTGGTATAGTAACAGAGTTAGTAAATCTGTTGCCCAATAATGATGTATTAGGTTGGAATTCTATTGCAGGAACATTTGGATTTTGGATATTTACAACAACTTTTATAATATATATGAGTTGTTCTAATAAAAATGCAATGTTTAATACTTTCCTATATTTAGCAAATATGTGTTGCAGTTTCTATTTATTACAGGGAATAATTAAGTTTTTCACTCCAAATATAACAGTGGATGGACTAATAGAATGGAGTCATTTATTTTTTTGGATTATGATAGCAATGATATGTGGAATAGTTGCTTATGTTCTTTATTATTGGAATAAAAATACTAAGTTTAGTAATATTTTATATGCTTTACCGATTGCAGGAATGTTGCTTGATACAATTAATAATTGTTTAAAGTTTTATTATTCACATACACAACTTTTAGGAGCAATTTTAGATGTAATTTTTCTAATTCTCATGTTTGGATTATTTATGAAAAAGTCAAATAGAAAAATAATTTTTATAATTACAATCATAGTTGTGGCAATAATTGGAAACTTTACTATTTTCCCAAAGTCTCATAATTTAGCAACTGAAGCAACAATAGTCTGTGAACTAGATGGGAAAGTAGAAACTTTTTATATAAAAATGAAGGATAATGGAGAAATAATCGAAAAAAAAGGAAATGAAGAAATATATAAAGAAATTGAGATTACTTCATTAAAATCTGTTCCAGAAATAGTACATGCATTGCAGGATTATTATGAAAGTAAAGGAGGTAGTTGTAGTACAAGAAAATAAAGATAAATGACAATTTTGTAATTTGATAGATTTATATATTAAAGATTAGAAATAATCTTTATATTTTTTATAACTTCAGAGAATAGCACTTGAGTTCAAGTGCTATTCTCATATCTTACAAAAATGTAAGATTCATGTAAGGCAAATTAATACCAAAATATGAAATATAAATATATAATATAAAAAAATAAATGGAGTAATTGAAAATGGAGAAAAAGAATCTAATAAAAGAATTAATTATCGTATTTTGGCTATTTATAATAGGAAGTATATTAGGATACATATTTGAAATGATAGTAGTTCTATTTCAAAAAGGATATTTTGAATCAAGACAAGGTTTAATATATGGACCTTTTACACCTGTTTATGGAATAGGAGCAATTATATATTATCTAATATTAAATAATATTAAGAAAGATAATAAAATAAAAATATTTTTTATTACAGCAATACTAGGAGGAATAACAGAATATATTTGCTCTTTAGTACAAGAAAAAATATTTGGAACAATATCTTGGGATTACTCATATCTTATATTTGATATAAACGGTAGGACAAGTTTATTACATTGTAGTTATTGGGGAATTGCAGGAATTTTATATGTTACATATATAGATCCATTTTTAGAAAAGTTGAAGTGCAAAATAGATAAAAAAAGTTTAAAAATAGTTTCAATAACATTTGCAGTATTTATGCTTTTTGACATATCAATTTCTTGTATAGCAGCGAATAGACAAACAGAAAGAAGAAATAATATTTCTCCAGAAAGTAAATTAGACTTATTTTTAGATAAATACTACCCAGATGAATATATGGACAAAATATTTGCGAATAAACGAGAGGTTTGTAAATAATTTATGAGTGTTTTAAAAGTAGAGCAAAAGTGGTATAATCACAAGGGGAGAATATAAATATGTTTAAAATTATTATTATAGAAGATGATAAAGAAATACGAGAAGAATTAAAAATACTACTACAAAATAGTGGTTATGAAGTAAAAGTGATTTCAGAATTTGAAAATGTAGAAAATAAAATAATAGAAGAACAAGCTCATTTAGTATTATTAGACATCAATTTACCAGGCAAAAGTGGATTTGAAATATGTAGTAAGGTAAGATCAAAGTCTAAAATTCCTATTATATTTGTAACAAGTAGAAACAATTCAATGGATGAATTAAATGGAATTATGCTAGGTGGAGATGATTATATAGAAAAACCATATAATGTACCAATTTTACTTGCAAGAATACAAAATTTATTAAATAGAACATATTCTAAAAATGAGAAAGAAAGCAAAATGCAATATAAAGGAATTACTTTAGATATTTTAAAATCAACAATAACTTATAATGAAAAAATAACAGAATTAACAAAAACAGAACTAAAGACATTACATTACTTATTTGAAAACAAAGATAAAATAATATCAAGAGCAGACATCATAGACTTTCTATGGGATAATGGAGTATATGCAGATGATAATAGTTTAAGTGTAATTGTTACGAGATTAAGAGAAAAGTTAAAAGAAATAGGAATAGAAAATTTGATTGAAACAAAGAGAGGGCAAGGATATAAAATATGAAATTTACCAAATATATAAAAGATAAAATAAATTATATATTAGGATTTATTGTATATTCTATAATTATAATAGCTTATGCAAATGCACTAGAAGTAGATAGAAACTTTATAATTATAATAACTGTTATATCTTTTGTGTTTTGTTTAGTAGGACTATTAGTTAGTTATTGGAGAAAGAATAGATATATATATAATATAGAAAATATAATGGATGGTTTAGAAGAAAAATATCTTATATCAGAAATAATAGAAAAGCCTAGAAGGCAAGAAAATTTAGCATATTACAATATACTAAAAAGAGCCAATAAATCTATGCTCGAAAATGTAACAAATGTAAGAGTAGCTCGGAAAAGAGTATAAGGAATATATAGAAAGTTGGGTACATGAAATTAAAATACCAATTACATCAAGTAAATTATTATGTGAAAATAATAAGTCAGAAATAACTAATAAAATAGATGAAGAAATAGAAGAAATCAACAACTATGTAGAACAAGTATTATTTTATGCAAGATTAGATCAAGTATCAAATGACTTTATGATACGAAAAGTAAATTTAGAAGAAACTATTAGAAATGTACTAGCAAGAAACAAGAAAATGATGATTCATAAAGGTATGAAAGTTGAAACCCAAAATATAGAACTATCAGCCTATACAGATGAAAAATGGCTAGAGTTCATATTGAATCAAATTATAATAAATACTATTCAATATAGAAAAGAAAAAAATCCTGAAATAGTTATTGAATTAGAAGAAATGAAAGAAAATGTAAAATTATCAATTAAGGATAATGGTATAGGAATTAAGAAAAGTGAAATTGATAGAATATTTGACAAAGGCTTTACTGGAACAAACGGAAGAAATCAAAAGAAATCTACAGGAATAGGATTATACTTATGTAAAAGATTATGTGAAGAATTGGGAATGATAATAGAAGCACAATCAAAAGAAAATGAGTATACCAATATAATAATTACAATTCCTAGAACTAAAAAACTAAATGAAGAATAATTGATTCTCTTAAATTTAAGGGAATTTTTTTTAGGAATACAAATATTTATTAGCATAAATATTTGTATACTGAAGCTGTAACAAGCAAAGCTTTAACAGCCTCAGCAATCTTACAAAAATGTAAGATAAATGCAAACTATTTCTATATGAAACTAAATAGATTTTTACTATAATTAAGTTAGCTGTTAGCGAGGAACGAGCTTTACAGATAACTTATACAATCGACTAAAAGGAGATTGTAAACATTTGTTAGCGAGGAACGAGCTTTACAGATAACTTATACAATCGACTAAAAGGAGATT
>CANTHA010000023.1 GCA_947653375.1 uncultured Clostridium sp.
ATAACAGTTGAACCTGTTAGTGTACTAGATCGAGGCAAGGTTATTGCAAAACTACAAAAAGGTAAGCTTATAGTAGAGCGAGATATGGAAATACAGGATGAAATAGGCAAAAGCATATCTATAGGAACAATGTTTTTGCTACTAGGTATGATAATATTGTGTGGTAAAAGACAAATGAAGAAAAAGCAATCCGCTTAATGATATGTGAAGGGGAAGCGATTTATCGTTTCCTTTTTACATTTTATTTCACATTCACATACAATGTTTAAAAATAGTTTTATTTTAAAATATAGAAGATAATGATAATAAGTGCTTTTTACTTAAAGAATACACAAAACATATACATCTACAAAGAAATAAATAAAAAGAGTTCTTATAAGACATTAAACTATAAGAACACCAAAACTTGGCAGGGGTAGAAGGACTCGAACCCTCACAGGCGGTTTTGGAGACCGATGTGCTACCATTAACACTATACCCCTATATTTCTAAACACATTTATTATATTAACACAAAAGATAATAATTATCAATAATTTTAATAAAAATTGTTGACTTTTTTTAATTCTAATAATACAATATATGAAGTTAAATAATTGATGTTACTGTGAAAAAGAAAAAATACTTATAAATTTATTAAAAGAGAATTGGTGATGGTGGAATACCAATAATAAACAAGTATGGGGAGCTTTGGAGTAGCAATAAATTAAGTGTCTAAAACAAATTGTTTTAGGAAATAGGGTGGAAACGCGGAAATAAAACTTTCGTCCCTAGCTATTTAATTAGCTAGTTGCGGAAGCTTTTTTGATTTAAAGGAGGAATTTTTATGTTAAAATCAATGGACACTCTAGTTGCATTATGCAAAAATAGAGGAATTATTTATTCAGGTTCAGAAATTTATGGAGGATTAGCAAACACATGGGATTATGGACCTTTAGGAAATGAAATAAAAAATAATGTAAAAAATGCATGGAGAAAGAAATTTATACAAGAGCAAAAAAATATTGTAGGATTAGATGCAGCTATTTTAATGAACCCAGAAACATGGGTTGCATCAGGACATATAGGCGGATTTTCAGATCCATTAATAGACTGTAAAGAATGTAAAACAAGACATAGAGCAGATAAATTAATAGAAGAATGGGCACATGAACAAGGAAAAGATATGATTGCAGATGGAATGTCTGATGAAGACATGATTGCATTTATATCAGATAATAATATAACATGTCCAAGCTGTGGAAAAACAAATTTCACAGATATAAGAAAATTCAACTTAATGTTTAAAACATTTCAAGGAGTAACAGAAGATAGTACATCTGAAATATATTTAAGACCAGAAACAGCACAAGGAATATTTGTTGATTTCAAAAATGTTCTTAGAACATCAAGAAAGAAAATGCCAATGGGAATTGCACAAATAGGAAAAGCATTTAGAAATGAAATAACTCCAGGAAACTTTACATTTAGAACAAGAGAATTTGAACAAATGGAATTAGAATTTTTCTGCAAACCAGGAACAGATTTAGAATGGCATAAATATTGGAAAGATTATTGTAAAAAATGGCTTTTAGATTTAGGGATTAAAGAAGAAAATATTAGATTAAGAGACCATTCACCAGAAGAACTAGTATTTTATAGCAAGGCAACAACTGATATAGAATTTAGTTTTCCATTTGGATGGGGAGAATTATGGGGAATAGCAGATAGAACAGATTATGATTTAACACAACATATAAATCATTCAAAACAAGATTTATCATATCAAGACCCTGAAACTAATGAAAAATATGTGCCATATGTAATTGAACCATCTTTAGGAGCAGATAGAGTAGTACTTGCATTTTTATGCAATAGCTATGATGAAGAAGAAATTGCAGAAGGTGACACAAGAACAGTTCTACATTTACACCCAGCAATAGCACCATATAAAGTTGCTGTATTACCACTTTCTAAAAAATTATCAGAAAAAGCAGATGAAGTGTATCAAAGATTATCTAAAAAATTCATGTGTGATTATGATGAAGCAGGTAGTATTGGAAAACGTTATAGAAGAGAAGATGAAATTGGAACACCATATTGTGTAACAATTGATTTTGATACATTAGAAGACGAAACAGTTACAATTCGTGATAGAGATACAATGGAGCAAATAAGAGTTAAGATTGATGAGTTAGAAAACTGGATTGAAGAGAAAATAGAGTTTTAAAATATAGAAAAAGAGGTTAAGAAAAAATGATATTAATAAAAGTTTTTATGCTATTTATTAGTTTAATATTTGTTTGTTATAGAGTTGGATTACTTGTTAATAAAGTGACAAAAAAGAATAATTATTTTTCAATATTATTATTGGGATTTGTTAGTATAACTTGTGTACTACAAATTATTTATATACCACTTATTTTATTACATGTATCATTTAATTTTGTGTTATATTTAACTTTAGTGGTTATATTGATTATGGTTATTTTATCTTTTATTGCTAATAAATTTACAGAAGAAAAAAAGTTATTAAAATACAATTATACAAAATTAAAAACAATGAAAAAGGGAAATTTAGCAATCTTTGTAATATTAATAGTAATTGTAATAACACAAGCCACAACTTCAAGTTTATTGTTTAATGAAAATGCAGATGATGCATTCTATGTTAGTTTAGTTGAGCAAAATATAACGTCAGAGAAAATTTATACACAGGCACCATCATTAGGAATAGATAATACAACTTTTTTATCTCGATATATGGTATCTGGTCATGAATTAGCTTTATCTGTAGTATCAAAAGTTTTTTCAATACCATCAACAACTTTATGCCATACAGTAATTCCTTTTATAATGATTATATTTTCTTATATGGCTTATTATGTACTAGCAAGAAAGTTTTTTAATAATGAAAAGTCACAAATATTTATATTATTATTGTCAATAATGTTTTTATTTAGTGGTTTTACAACAAGATTTAGAGGAATTATTTTATTAAGCAGAATGTGGCAGGGAAAAGAGATATTTTTAAATATTGTATTAACATTAATTTTATCTAATTTAATTACTCTAAATAAATATAATGAAAAACGAAATTTAATATCACTTGTTGTTCTGAATTTTTCAGCAGTATTTTTTACAAATACAGCTACATTTTTAGTATTTTTTGTGTATTTTGGATTTGGAATAGTAGAATTAATAAAAAGAAATTGGAAAATGTTTATAAAACTAATTTTAGTTTTAATACCTATAGCTATATATGCTATTTTATACTTATTAGTTTCAGAAAACATACTTGGAAGTGCCTCTAGATATCAAGAATTAAATGTTATAAACATTATAAAAAATTACTTTGGAACAGGATATTATTGGATACTATATATTATATCAATTTTTATAATAGCCATAAAAGGAAATAAAAGAGCTAGAAAATACTTTTTATTAGTTCCAATTATATATAGTTTAACAATATATAATCCACTATTTACAAATATTGTTATAAAGTACTTTACAGGTTCAGAAGTCTTTTGGAGATTATTTTGGTTATTACCAGTAGAATTTTCTATTGTATATTCATTTGTATTAATAATTACTTTAATGAGTAAAAAGATATATAAATTACTTGTATTAATTGTTGAAATAGCTTTATTGGTTATAATGGGAAAATTTGCATATTCGGAAGAAAATGGATTTGTAAAAGCTGAAAATTCAAATAAGATACCAGAGACAATTATAGCACAAACACAATATATTTTAGATAAACAAAATGAAACAAATCCACAAGAAATAGCAACTGTAATGGCTTTACCAGAACCATTGCATAGTGCTACAATGAGACAAATGACTTCAAAAATAAATATATTTTGGTCTAGAGATCATTATATGAATGAGTTGTTTTCAAGAGAAGAAGTTGAGGAAATGGAGAAAATTCGTAGCATATATAGAAATCAAGTACCTAGTATAAGTCAAATTGAATTTAATGAAATTAGAAATAAATATAAGGTTAATTGGATTATTGTATTATACAATAATCTAGATATTATACAATATCTAGAACAAACTGATCCAATTAGTGAAACACTAATTGATGGATATATGTTATATCAATATTAATAAGTGTCTTTCCAACTGCGCATAAGTGTTTTTCATATATTAAAACTTTAAAAATAGGAAATAATTTATCTAAAAGTTATAATATATAGTAAAATCACATTATTTGCTGGTCAGACTAATCATATAAATGGATATGATAATATTTCAGATATAGAAAAGTTGATCTAACTTATCTGTAATAATAACTGTCTTTCCAACTGCGCATAAGTGTTTTACTATATATTATAACTTTTAGATAAAAAATTGATAATAATTGACAAAATTAGGTTTTAAAGATAGAATAATAACGAATAAAATAAAAGAAAGAGAGAAACAAAATGATAAAAAAACATAATAAGAAAACTATCAAAATAAAAAATATAATTATAATGTTAATAATAAGTGCTATTATTGTGTTTTTGGGTTATTTAGCCTATAGATATTTAATTCCAAGAGTAGAACATAGAATTGAAGAACAAAATAAAGAGAAAATAAAAGAAATAAGTGACGTAACTGAAAATACTTATAAAAGTAATGAATTAGAAATAAGAATCGATAAAAAGGAACAAGGAGAAGGAAAAGATAAAGTTACTTATTATGTAGCTGATATTAAGTTAAAAAATCCAGAAAGAATTACTAGAGCATTTGCCAATAATGAGATTGGAGCAAATATTGTGGAAAAAATGAATACCTTATGTGAAAGGAATAATGCAATATTAGCTATAAATGGAGACTATTATTCTTTCAGAAAAGATGGAATTGTAATAGGTAATTCACATATCTATAGAAACATACCGATAAGAGAATCGTTAGCTATGTATAAAGATGGGACAATGGAAATATTTAATGAAACTAGTATAAATGCTGAAGAATTAATAAAAAAAGGTTGCAGAAATACCTTATCATTTGGTCCAGTATTAGTTAGAAATGGAATTGCAGAAGCTGATTATACTGAATATGCAGTAGATGGAGATAATATGATAAGAGGAAATATTGCAACAGAAAATCCAAGAACAGGTATAGGATATTATGATAAAAATCACTATTGCTTTGTTGTAGTAGATGGAAGACAAGAAGGATATAGTAAAGGTGTAACTTTAAGAGAATTTGCATTAATATTTGAAAATTTAGGATGTAGTTTAGCATATAATTTAGACGGTGGAAATTCTGCTAATATGTATTTTAGAGGAAATAAAGTAAATAAATCAAGTCAGCCTGGAGATGGAGAAAGAGAAATAAGTGATATAGTATATATCTATTAGGAGGATTTTATGAAAATAATAATACCAGCTTATGAACCTACTAATAAAGTTATAAAATTAATAGAACAAATTAAAGAACTTAGTGATTTAGAAATTATTGTAATTGACGATGGAAGTGGGAAAAATTACAAACATATTTTTAAAGAATTAGAAAAGAAAAATGTAAAAGTATTAACACATGAAAAAAATAAAGGTAAAGGTGAAGCTATAAAGACAGCTATTAAATACCTAATACAAAATAAGGAAAATGAAGGATGTGTCTTTGCCGACTGTGATGGACAACATACAGTAAAAGATATTATAAAAGTACAAGAAACTTTGATAAAAAATCATAAAGATATGGTCATAGGTGTTAGAAATTTTGATCAAAAGAATATTCCTGCTAGAAGTAAAATAGGGAATAAAATATCAAGAGTATTATTCAAAATGATGACAGGAATAAAGATAGCAGATACACAAACAGGATTAAGGGCATATTCTGCTAAAATATTTAATTGGCTATTAGAAATTGATGGAAGTAGATATGATTATGAATTTAATATATTATTAAAAATTAAGGAAGATAATATCTCTTATGAAGAAATAAAGATAGAAACAATATATGAAGATAAAAATAAACAATCACATTTTAATCCAATTAAAGATTCAATTTTAATATATAAACCAGTTGTAAAGTTTTTATTATCTTCACTATTATCTTTTGTTATAGATTTTTGTCTGTTATTAATATTTCAGTATACATTAAAAAACTTATTACTATCAGTTATTCTCTCTAGAATAATAAGTTCAGTTGTAAATTTTGTATGTAATAAAAACTATGTATTTGAAAGAAAAGATGATAAAAGAGTATTAGGAATGATAATAAAGTATTATGTATTAGCTATAGTAATTATGATTTTAAATTACTTGATATTGAACTTATTATACAGCAAACTAAATATTAATATTATTATTTCTAAAATAATAACTGAAATAATTTTATACTCATTAAGTTTTATATTTCAGAAAAGAGTAGTATTTAGTAAGAAAAATAAAAAATAGGAGTTGAAATTGTATAATGGGATTTTTTAAAACAATATGGAAAAATAAAAAAATAGCTTGGCAATTAGGAAAAAATGATTTTAAAAATAGATTTGCAAGTACAAGTTTAGGAAGTATATGGGGATTTTTACAGCCATTTATATTTATGATGATGTATGTAGTTGTTTTTCAATTTATTTTTAGACAATCAGGTCCAGAAGGAGCACCTTATGTTGTATGGTTTATGCCTGGAATGGCAATGTGGATGTGTATTAATGATGGAATAATGGGAGCAAGTGGTGCAATTCGTGGATATAGTTATTTAGTAAAAAAAGTAGTATTCCCTGTAGATATTATTCCAATAATATCTATAATTGCTAACTCATTTGTAGCATTATTTTTGTTTACAATAGCAATTATAGTATGTATGATATTTGGTTTTGTACCTAATATTGCAATGATTTTATATATGATATTTGCTGTATATTGTTTTTTAATTGCAATTACAAGGTTTACTTCAGCTGTTTCAACACTAGTACCAGATTTTTCAAATTTATTAGGAATTATAATGCAGTTATTTTTTTGGTTTACACCTATTGTTTGGGATTTAAGTATGGTTGCAAATCATCAAACAATTTTAAAAATATTACAATGTATGCCATTTACTTATTTGGTAACAGGTTTGAGAAATTGCTTTATGGGAGAAAATATTGTAACACGGATCACATGGAATATACACTATAATATTTTGGATAATTACAATTATTTTATTTATATGGGGAAATTATATATTTAACAAAAATAAAAAAGATTTTGCAGATGTATTATAAAGAGAGGAAGGAAGAATGTATGAGTAAAAGTATTGAAAATACAGATGTAGCAGTAAAAATAAATGGATTATGTAAAAATTATAAAATGTTTAAAAGAAAAAGAGATAGACTTATAGAGACAATTATTCCTAAATTTGAAAGACACGCAGTTTTTGGAGCAATGCAAGATTTGAATTTAGAAATAAAAAAAGGAGAAGTTTTAGGCATTTTAGGTAAAAACGGAGCAGGAAAATCAACATTATTAAAGATGATAACAGGTGTAGTTACCCCAACCTCAGGAACAATTGAAATACAAGGAAAAGTAAGTTCGTTATTAGAGTTAGGAACAGCTTTTAATCCAGAACTTACGGGTTTAGCAAATATTTATCAACATGGACAAGTTATGGGACTTTCAAATGATGAAATAAAAATGAAAGAAAATGAAATAATAGAATTTGCAGATATAGGAGATCATATATATCAACCAGTAAAAACTTATTCATCTGGTATGTTTGCACGTCTAGCATTTGCATGTGCTATTAATGTAGATCCAGATGTTTTAATTGTAGATGAAGTATTATCAGTAGGAGATATAGCATTTCAATTAAAATGTTTCAAAAAGTTCCAAGAGTTTAAAGAAAAAGGAAAAACAATTTTATTTGTAACTCATAGTATTACAGATATATTAAGAAACTGTACTAGAACTATTATTATAGATAGTGGTAAAAAAATATTTGATGGGGATGTAAAATCAGGGGTAGAAGAGTATAAAAAAATGATAGTAGGACTAGGTCAAAAAGAAAAAGATGAAAAAGGAACTTTGCTAGAAAATAATATAAATAATAAAGATATAATAGAAAAAACAGGAGAAATTTGGAAAACGCATTTTAATGAAAATCCAGAATTAATTACTTATGGAAATGGCGATGCAGAAGTTATTGATTATGGAATATTTGATAAAAAAGGAAATTATATTTCTGTTATTGAAAATGATAAAGAAGTAGTTTTAAAATCTAAAATATTATTTAATAAAGATGTAAAAGAACCAGTCTTTACAATGACATTAAAAGATTTTAAAGGTTTAGAGATTTGTGGTACAAATACTTTAATTGAAAAAATTTCAACAGGAAATTATAAAAAAGGCGATATTATTACTGTAGAATTCAAGCAGAAAATAAATGTAGCACCTGGAAAATATACATTATCATTTAGTTGTACTCATTTTGATCATAGAGGAGAGTTAGAAGTATTAAATAGAAAATATGATGCATTATTAATAGAAGTAATGTCAGTTAAAGATACAGTAGGATTAATAAAAATAGATTCAGATATAACAATAGAGAAAATAAATAATTAGATATTAGGTAAGAAAGGGGGGAATAATTTTGAAATTAAATTTAGAGTTTTATAAGGAAAGAGAAGAGGAAATTTCTGAAATAGAGCAAGAAATAATTCAAAATTATATTGAAAAATATGAAGACATTGATTATGAAAAAAATTTTTCAAATAATATAACATCAGATGAAGTTTGTCTTTTATCTAGTGCTGGTCAAAATATTTTAAATTGGTACCCTTTTGAAGAACAAGATACTGTTTTAGAGATAGGTGGAAATCTAGGAGAAGTAACAGGAGCTTTTATTGATAAATGTAAGCAAATAGTAACAATAGAGCCTAATATTAATAAAGCAAAAGCAATCAGTGAAAGATATAAAACAAAAGAGAATTTAGAGATTATAGTAGGAAATTTAGAACAAATTAAATTAAAAGAAAAATTTGATTATATTGTTTTAATTGGAATTATAGGAAAAATTGAAAAAATAATTGGGCAGAAAATTGAATTGTCACAAATAATACAACTATTAGAACCATATTTGAAAGAAAATGGAAAGTTTTTAATAGCTGTAGATAATAAATTTGGATTAAGATATTTTGTAGGAAATGAAGATAATGTTTTAAATAAAAAATTTCAAAGTATGATAGGTTATAACAATGAAATTAATAAAGTTGAAACATTTACAAAAAGCAGATTGCAAAATATATTAAATGAATTAGGATATAATGCAAACTTTTATTATCCCTTACCGGATTATAAAATGCCAAATGTTATATTTTCAGATAACCAATTACCAAAATATAATAGTATAGACAAATACAATCCATATTTTACACAAAATGCTACTATTATTATGAATGAAATAGATGTATTTAGAGAAATTTTAAAAAATGATGAAGACATGTTCACTTTTTTTGCTAATTCTTTCTTAGTAGAAGTAAGTAAACAAAAAAAACCAATTAAATATAAATATATATCTTTCAACAATATAAGAAAAGAAGAATATAGACTAATAACGAAGATTGCAGATGAATATGTAGAAAAACAAGTTGTAAATAAATTATCAAATAATCACTATAGTACTATTAAAGAGAATATAAAACGATTGGAAAAACAAAATATTAAAATATTAGATAAAGATATAAATGGAATAATAAGAAGTAAATATATACAACAAGATTTATTATTAAATAATATTATTACAGATGCACTAGAAAGAAATGAGCAAAATAAAGTTGAAGAGATAATTGAAGAATACATTAAAATTCTAAATTATAATTCATATCATGAGGAAGAATATAAAAATACTATATTTGCAAAATATGATCTAGAAATAAAAAATCCAGATATTATAAAAGAATTACATTTTCAAAGAAAAGGATTATGGGATATGACATTTAAAAATTGCTTTTATATAGATGAAGAATTTTATTTCTTTGATCAAGAATGGGTAGAGGAGAATTTACCTACAGAATATATTCTTTATAGATCTATATTATATACAATTTCACTAAGAAGATTTATAAATATAGAAGATTGGTTTGAAAAATACAATCTTATAAAATATAAAGAATTGTTTAATGCTTTAGATAATAAATTACAAGAAAAGATAAGAGATAATAGAATTTGGAGATTTTACAGTCAAAATAAAAAATTTAATATTGATGAAACAAAACAGGAATTGATTAATATGGGAATTAGAAGTGATGCACAACAAGTAGCTATAGAAAATTTAAAAAAAGAAAAAGATAATATTCAAAAAGAATATGAACAATATAGAACAATTCAAGAACAAAGATTTACAAATAAAATGAGAAGAAAAGTAAAGAGAATCATTGGGAGGAAATAATGAATAAAAAAATTGACATATATAGAAAACAAAAGAAAAAGTTAAATATAGAATACCCAAAAAAAGTAAGTGTTATTATACCAAATTATAATTATGCTAATTTTATTATAGAAAGAATAGATTCAGTATTAATGCAAACATATCCAATATATGAATTAATAATTTTAGATGATTGTTCTACAGATAATAGTGTAGAAGTAATAAATAAAAAAATAGAAGAAATAAAAGAAAAATATTCAACACTAAAAGTTAAGTTTATAATAAATGAAAAAAATAGTGGAGGATGTGTATTTAAACAATGGAAAAAAGGATTTGATTTAGCTACAGGAGATTTTATTTGGATTGCAGAAGCAGATGATAGTGCTGAAAATAATTTTGTGGAAGAACTAATAAAGCCATTTGATGATCCAGATGTATTACTTTCTTATTGTGAATCAGCAAGAATAGATGGAGAAAATAATTTAATAACACCTAAATCAGATGATTTATATGATATGTGCCATACAGGAGAATGGAATAAATCATATATATGGACAGGAAAAGAAGAAAACATTAATCATTTAAGTGTAACGAATACAATCTTAAATGTATCAAGTGTAATGTGGAGAAAAAAAGATTACACAAAGATATTTGAAGAAGCTGGTGAATTTAGAGTAGCAGGAGATTGGTATATATACTATAATATCTTAAAAGAAGGAAAAATTAGTTGGAACTGCAAACCTTTAAATTATTATAGAAAACATGGAAGTTCTGTATGTACAGATATAAAAGCAGAAATAGAATTTAACGAAATATGCAAAATACAAAATGAAATTTCTAAATTATATGATTTACCAGAAAAGATAAAAGAAAAACAAGAATTAAGAAGAAGTTTTATGTATCCATTATTACCAAAAAAAGTTGAAAAAGATAATGGAAAGAAAAAAATTGCTTGGGTAATGCCACATCCTGGTAAAGGTTCAGGAGGGCATAGAACTATTATTCAAAATGTAAATGCATTAATAAAAGCAGGATATGAATGTGATATATATGTAGAAGAGGATGGAGTTTCAACACCACAAATTGTAAGAGATAAAATAAATAATTGGTATGAAAAATGCACTGCAGGAGTATATGTAGGATTTAATATGCAAAAAGAATATGATTTGATGTTTGCAACAGGATGGCAAACTATAGATTTTGTAAGAAAATTACCTGCTAAAAAGAAAGCTTATTTTATACAAGATTTTGAACCATGGTTTTTTCCAATGGGAGACCAGTATCTAATTACAGAAAATTCATATAGATACGGATTTTTGCCAGTAACTATTGGTAAGTGGTTATCTTATAAAATGAAAAATGAATTTAATACACCATCAGAATATTTCGATTTTGGTGCTGATTTAAATATATATAAACCATTAGAAAATATTGAGAAAGAAAATGCAATATGTTTTGTATATCAGCCAGAGAAACCAAGAAGATGTGACTATATAGGATTAAAAGCATTAAAACTAGTAAAGGCTTTGAGACCAGATACAAAAATTTATTTATATGGTTCAGGTGTACAAACTAATTTTGATTTTGAATGTGAAAACCTTCACATTATACCTATAGAAAAATGTAATGAATTATATAATAAATGTAGAGTTGGGTTATGTATGAGTGCTTCAAATCCATCAAGAATACCATTTGAGATGATGGCAGCAGGACTTCCAGTTGTTGAATTATATAAAGAAAATAATATATATGATTTACCAGATGAAGGAGTGTTACTTGCAGAACCGACACCAGAAGCAATAGCAAGTGCAATAGTATACTTATTAGATAATGCAGATGAACGTAAAAAGATGTCAGAGTTTGGAAAAAATTATATGAAAGATTATCCACTAGAAAGGGGATATGAGCAATTTTTAAAAGCTGTAAAAGAGATGTTGGAAACTGATTATAACAACTTACCAGAAATAAAATTAATGTACAAAAAAGAAGCTTTTAAAGCAACTAACGAATCTATGGAAATATCAGTTGAACAAGTAAAGCAAGAGGCAGTATATGTAGATGAACATGGAGAGATATATAGATTTTTAAGAAGAATAAAAAGAATAATAAGAAATTGGTTAGTAAAATTAGGAATAAAAAAATAAAGGAGAAGAAAAGGAAGATTAAAATGAGTTCTTTTATGACAAAAGTGAAAAAATTAATAAAAGCAATAAAATTTAGAAATATAAAAGCTATATTCAAATATATAAGATATCATGGATTTAAAGGATTATTTGGAACTTGTGTTAATTACATTAGATTTGGAAAAGCAGTATTAGATGAATATGCAACTTGGATTAATAATAATGAGCCAAATAACAAACAATTAGAAAAACAAAGAGAATATAAATCTAATATAAAATTTGATTTTATAATTGAAGAACAACAAGAAAAGTTAGTAAAAAGTATAGAAAATCAAACATATACTAATTGGATTATAAATGAAAACAAAGATATACTAAATAATACAAATAGTGATTATATTATTTTTGTAGGAAAAGATATAGAACTAGCTGAATTTGCATTATACGAAATTGTTAATGTTATTAATGAAACAAAACCAATTTTATTATATAGTGATAATGATTATAAATTAGAAGATAAAAGAAAAGAACCATTATTTAAGCCAGATTTTGGGATAGATACTATTTTATCTAAAAATTATATAGGTAACATGATAGTTATAAAGACTGACTTTCTAAAAGAAAATATTGAAATATTAAATAATTTAAATAATGATAAATATTATGATTTAATACTTAGAGTAAGCGAAAAGACGAATGATATTAGTCATATACAAAAAATATTATATCATGATTTAAATGAAAACAGAATAATTGATATACAAAGTCAGAAAAATTCAATAAAAGAATATTTGAAAAGAAATAATATTTTATATAAAGAAATAAAAGATGGAATGTATAAAGGAAATTATAAAATAGAATATGAAATAATAGGAAATCCAAAGATTTCTATAGTTATTCCTAATAAAGATTATATAGAAGATTTAGGTAAATTACTAGATTCTATAAAAGATTCAACTTACAAAAATTATGAAATATTAGTAGTAGAAAATAATAGCGAAGATGAAAAAACATTTGAATTTTACGAAAAGATTCAAAAAGAAAATAAGAAAATAAGAGTAGAAAAATTTAAGATAAACTATTATAATTTTTCAGCAATAGTTAATTATGGTGTTGAAAAATCAACAGGGGATTATGTGTTATTATTAAATAATGATATAGAAATATTAACTCCAGATTGGTTAGAACAAATGTTAATGTATGTTCAGAGAAAAGATGTTGGAATTTGCGGAGTTAAATTATATTTTCCAGATAAAAGTATTCAACATGCAGGGGTTACAATAGGAACAAGAGGATTAGCAGGACATAGATCTAGAGAAGTAGAAGAGAAAGATTTTAAAGAAACAGATTATATAAATATTGTACAAGAATTAAGTGCAGTTACTGCAGCATGTTTTATGGTAGAAAAAAATTTATATAAAGAATTATTAGGTTTTGATGAAAAATTAGCAGTTGCTTTTAATGATGTTGATTTTTGTTTAAAAGTAAGACAAGCAGGATATTTAGTTGTATATAATCCTTTTGTATATGGCTATCATTATGAATCAAAGTCAAGAGGAGAAGATACTAAGAATAAAGAGAAACAAGAAAGATTTGCAAAAGAATATCAATTGTTTATAAAAAGATGGGCAAAAATAATAGGAAAAGGAGATCCATATTATAATAAAAACTATAGATTAGATACAGATTTGCGAAAAATAAATTATAATAAGATTAATTATTAAAAGGGGAATAAAGATGTTAGAAAATGCAAAAAAGATAATAAAAAAACATGGATTTATTATAGCGATAATAGTATTTGCGATTTTAAAGCAAATTTTAATTACAAATATACCAATTACTGCGTATCCAAATCAAGGATATGATGATGACATGATGGTAGAAATGGCTAAAAATATAAGAGCAGGAAACTGGTTAGGAAATTATAATAGCAACATATTAGTAAAAGGCCCAGTATTTCCTACAATATTAGCAATTATAAATTATTTTGGCTTATCTTATATAAGTACGATGAATATTATTTACACAATTGCATGTATATTTTTTATTTATGTATTAAAAGATATATTCAAATCAAAAAAATCATTATTTGCAACCTATTTGGTACTATTATTTAATCCAGTTTCTTATGCATTTTGGACATTACAAAGAGTTTATAGAAATGGAATAACACTTGCACAAGTATTATTTGTAATAGGTAGTTTCTTTGCTATATACCAAAGAAGAGAAAAAAGTGTTAAAAGAATACTGCCATTTAGTATTATAGGAGGAATTACATTAGCAACATTATGGCTTACTAGAGAAGATGGAATTTGGATATTACCATTTGTTTTAGTAGTAGTAGCAATAAATTTAGTTTCAGTTGTAATCCAATATTTGAAAAATAATAAAAAAGAATTAAAAAAAATTAATTGGTCAGAATTTATAAGTAAGTCAATAGTAGTTATATTACCAATAATTATTTTATTTACATCGTTACATATTACAAGAGCCATAAATTATAAAAAATATGGAGTTTATGTATATAATGAAATAAATGATGGATATTTTGGTAAAGTTATAAAAATCATATATTCTGTAAAAACAGATGAAGATATTCAATATGTAACAGTAACTAGAAATAAGATAAATATTTTATATGAATGTTCAGAAACATTAAATTCAATAAAACCAGAATTAGAAGCTTCAATGGATGCATGGGCTAATAATGATAGACATCCAGGTGATATGCAAGTAGAAGATGGATGGTTTTGGTGGGCTTTAAAACGGAGCTACTGAAAATGCAGGTATATATGAAGATGCAAAGAAATCAGATGAATTTTATAAAAAAATTTACGATGAAATTGAACAAGCAATTGAAGAAGGAAAATTAGAAACTCAAATTAGTATGCCTTCAAACTTAATGTCTCCATGGAAGAAAAGATATTTTATTGAATTACCAAGAGCAATGGCAAGAATGACTTGGTATATTATAAACTTTGAAGATGTGAAGACTGTTAACTATTCACCAGATATACC
>CANTHA010000024.1 GCA_947653375.1 uncultured Clostridium sp.
TGGAAACATAAAAGTATAAAAGAATTTAATGAAAAAAGAAATAATTGTTATATTACAAATTATGACTATAGTTATAATAGTGAATATGATATGACAGGAGGAGATACTTCTGGAATAATTCAACCATCAAAATATATTATAGATTTATTGGGATTAAAGCAAGGAAATGATGGGTATTGGTATGATAATAATGAAAATATAGTATGTTATGATACTATTTTAGAAAATGGAGAAAGTGAATTTATAATAAGAAAAGATGCTTTAATTGAAGTGCTTCAGAAAAATAATTTAAGAATAATGTGGATGGGATATGTAGAAAAAAAGTATAAAGATAATTTAAGAGAATACAGATTTAGGATTGATAGAACTGAAAATGGATTATATAATTTAACAGAAAAATGGTCGGAAGAAGAATGGAAATATCAATTTTAATAATGATAAGAAATTAGAAAATGTCTTTCTGAAAGTGACAAATTTTTATAAATTTATTACAAAAAAAATCTTCTCCCAGCGGGCTAAAAAGGTATTAGGAGATTTTCTCCTAAACAGCAAAAAGGGTGTCAAAACACCAAGCTGGCGAACTTTGGGCATTAAAAATGATCCTCTAATATTGATTATAATTACAAATAAAAAATTGAAAAATTTTAAGTATAGATCAGTTCGAAATCAAAAAAATACTTTTTTGATTTTAAAAGATGAAATTTCAAAAAGTTTCATCTTTTTTTGTACCCAAATTTCTTTTTCTGTACCCATTTTAATAAAACCTTCCAAAAACGAAGTATACTCTTTATAAATTATTTAAGTTTGATATGTAAATAGAAAAATTCTCATTATACGCATATCATACTTAAAATTTAATAAACATTATTAAGAGGTGTATGTTTTGAAAAAGGAAGATATAAAAATATACTGTAAATTTAATAAAGCAAAACAACCTATTGATAAAGTTATTTGTAAAATGTTTTACGATTTTGCTGAAAAGAAAACTAATAATAAAAATATTGAAAAAAGAGCTGACAAAATATAAAAATCACGTTATGATAATGGTATTGTAAATATTTTTATGGGAAGGAGTGAAATGTTTAAACTAATAACTAAAAATTATAAAGTTCGGTATGTATATTAGATTATCTCGTGAAGATGGCGACAAGCAAGAAAGTGAAAGTATTGGTAATCAAAGAAAAATAATTGAAAGATATTTAAAAGAACAAGACTTGAAAATAGTAGATGAATATGTTGATGATGGAGTATCTCGGAACTACATTTGATAGACCAGAGTTTAATAGATTAATTTCAGATATTGAAAATCAAAAAATTAATATGGTAATAACAAAAGATTTATCAAGACTAGGTAGAGATTATATAAAAATAGGATATTACATAGAAAACTATTTTCCAGAAAATGAGGTTAGATATGTTTCAATACTTGATGGAATAGATACATATAGCGAAACGGTAAATAATGATATTACACCATTTAAGGCTATTTTAAATGATATGTATGCTAAAGATATATCAAAAAAGATTAGAAGTGTTTTTAAAGAAAAGCAAAAGCAGGGAGAATACTTATGTAGTACACCAGCATATCGGATACAAAAAAGATTCAAACAATAAAAACAAATTAGTAATTGACCATAATGTTGCAGATGTGGTAAGAAAAATATTTGATATGTATGTAAATGGCACTGGAAGTAAATTGATTGTTGAATATCTAAATATAAATCATTATTTAAGTCCTTCTGGGTACAGAAAGACTGGTATTGTTCAAAATGAAAATAAGATTAATTACTTTTGGAATGCAACTACTATATGCGATATGTTAAAAAACGAGGTTTATATTGGCAATACAGTTCAAAATAAGGTATCTGTTGTTTCATATAAAGTAAAAAAACTTCGTAAAGTAGAAAAAGAAAGACATATAAGAGTTGAAAATACACACGAAGCAATTATTGATAAAGGCATATTTGAAAAAGCTCAAGTAATACATAAAGAACGAGCAAAAAAAGTAGTAAAACAATATGACTATTTACTACGAGGAATGATATATTGTAAACATTGCTGGTTGGCAAATGCAGATTGTATTAAAAGTAAATAATAACAGTAATCGTCCCAAAATTCCATATATAGTAGATACAGGATATCGAAAAAGAGGTTGCTATGTAAGAAATTTGAATTATCCAAAGTTTGAAAAAAGAATACTAGAAATTGTAAGGCAAGTATGCAAAATATATGCTAATCGTGCTATGTTAGAAGAAACTTATAAAAAAGTAAAAGACAAGTCAATTGATTTAGTGACATCTGTAAAGAATCAAATTGAAACAATAGATATTAAAATATCCAATATTAACAAAAATTTAGATAGTTTATATAACGATAAATTAAATGGGATACTAACTGATATTGATTTTACAAGAATATCTGCAAAGTTTGTTAATGAAAGAGAGAAATTAACAAATGAAAAAAGTGAACTAATGGATAAATTTCAAACTTTACAGGGTAGGCAAACTATTAAGAATAAAAATGATGAAAAACAAATGAATAAAACAATAAATGAGTTTTTAGAGATGAAGGAAATAGATAAATCCTACTTATTTAGACTGATTGATAAAATTGAAATAGACAAAGATAAAAATGTTTTTATTTCATTTAACTTTGCACCATTAAATACAATAAATGAAAATATAGATGAATTTATTGAAGTTGAGAAAATATTAAATGATGAAAAAGCAATATAACTATGATAGTAAAGACAATAGAAATGTAGTATCAACTACATTATTTTTTGAAAACAAAAAGGTGGAAGTTAATAAAGTTTTCACCTATCGTTCTTTTTTATTTCCAATAAAATAAATTTAGCAATTACCTGTAATGTTTAATATAAAGCTTTATGAGAGTTACAATTCACAGCACTATTTAAAATATCTACAAACTGTTAGGTGTTGGGAATGGATAAAAAATAATATATTATAACTTTTTAGCTAATATAAATTGGTTGTGAACTGTAATTTTAGGGGTTAGTATAGAACAAAAATATAAAAAAACACTTGACAATTAAAGTCAAAGTTGTATAATAAGGTAAAAAATAAACATACTATTTAATTTATTGAGAGTTATTTTATAAAAAATCTTTTAAGTTTTTTATCTTTTGTCAAATTTTGAATTTTTAATATCTAATATTCTCATTTTTCCTATATTACCCCAAAAATAATAATTATAAAAATTAAATTAAGAGGCTAATAAATATGAAAAAGAATGTAAAAGTAAAAAATGAATTAAAACAATTTGAAATAGTAATAAGTATTATCATACTAGCATTAATAATGATATATATGGTACTACATAATAAAAGTAGAGTATCAGAAACTACTATATCAAATCAATTGATACAAACAAATATAGAAAATAATATTAATACAAACATCAATATAGATGATATTCCACAATATTCAGGGGAAATGGTTATAAATATCAATAATGATGTACCATATTTTGAAGATAAAGACATAACGACAGAAAACTTTGAAGTTTATTCAACACTTGATGAATTTAATAGAGCAGGTGTTGCTTATGCCAATATTTGTAAATACACAATGCCACCCAAAGGAACCAAAAGAGGTAGTATTTCATATAAACCTACTGGTTGGATTCAATATTTGTATGGAGAAAATAATAGTAAACATTTATATGAGAGATGTCATTTAATTGCATGGCAATTAGGAAATGAGAACAATAACAAACAAAATTTGATTACAGGTACTTCGCAGATGAATACAGCAATGATAGAATATGAAAACATAGTTGCAAATTGGATTAAACAAAAAAACAATCAAGGTAAAGATTATCATGTTTTATATAGAGTAACTCCTATTTATGATGGCGAAAATAAATTAGCAACTGGTATAGAAATAGAAGCAAAATCTGTTGAAGAAGATGGAGTATCTTTTAATAAATTTATATACAATATACAAGATAATTTTGAAATCGACTATAGTATAGGTAAAGCAAAATTAATAGAATAAAAAGGAGGATTAATTTGAAGTTAGACTTGAATAGGATAACTGAGAAAATTGAACAAAATGATTTTATAAAAAACTTTATAAAAGAATTAAGTGAGGCATTAGAGAATTTTAGTGATCAAAAAAAATTAAAAGGTGAAAAAATGGAGGATATTAAACTAACTGAGGAAGAAGATTTACAATTTTATAGAAAAAAATCTGATTTTTTGCAGGAGTATTTTAAAAATGAGTTAGCTGATTTAAGCAAAGGTGAAATATTTCTTGTTACAAATAAATATGAAAATGATTATGAGTATCATAGATATAAAGTAGCACAATATAGAGATAGTAAAGAATGTAAATATATTGCTTTTGAAAAAGACTTGCCAGCAAATGTGCAATTAGGAGATGTTGTTAGAAAAATAAATGGAAAGTACATTTATGATGAGCAAGCAACTCGGAGTTGTCAATGATTCTATAAACAAAATTAAACAAGATATAATAAATAGTAGAGTTTAAAATCATATATGGTATATTATAATATTTAATGAGATACTATCATAAAAATTATAAAAATTAGTAGAAAAAACATGATAAAGTGTGATATACTATAAATGCAATAATAAAGGAGGATTTTAATAATGAAAAAGATTCCTAACAATATAAAAATAATTATTAACGAATTTATAACTGAAGTAAATAAAATTTTAGGACAAAGAGTAAAAAAAATAATACTATATGGTTCTTATGCTAGAGGAGATTTTAGTAAAAGTTCAGACATAGATATTATGATTTTAACAGATTTAAGCGATGAAGAAATTATTGAATATAGAACAAAAATATGGGATTATGCTTATGATATTGAATTTGATAATAATTTTGATATTACATTATCACCATTAGTAAAAAATATTGATAAATTTAATTATTGGTTAGAAGCATTACCATTTTATATGAATGTTCAAAAAGAAGGAGTGGTATTAAGTGAGTACTAAAATATCAAAAGAATTATCTAAACATAGAATAGAACAAGCAAAAGAAGATTTAGTGGCAAGTGAAATGTTATATAATGGAAAACTATATAAATCAGCTAACAATCGAGCATATTATTCTATATTTCATAGTATAAAAGCAGTACTAGCATTAGAGCCAATTGATTTTAAAAGACATAAAGATGTAATTGCATATTTTAACAAAAATTATATTTATCCAGAGACATTTCCTAAAAATATGGGAAGAAAAATTGTAGAGGCTAGTAAAATAAGAGAAGATAGTGATTATGATGATGAATTTATTGTAGATCCAGAAAAAACACAAGAGCAAATTAATACAGCTAAGAAATTAATTGAGTTAGTAGAAAAATATATTGATGAAAAATGCAAATAAATAGTAAAAATAAGTTGACTCATAGATGAGCCGAAATTTTTTGAATAGCACCCGTTAAAAACTTCGTTTTTAAGCTGTTTAAGAGCGATATGCGAGTCGTTCTCTTCCTGCATAAATTGTGGGGCAATTTATAGTCTTTAATAAGGAGTAATGAAATGAATATTATATATAAAAAAGCAGAATTAAATGATATAGATGATTTAGTAGATTTAAAAATAAAGCAAAATTTATATGTGTGTAATAGAGAAGGATTAATATTGAAAGATGAAAATATAGTAAGAAAGAATATAAAAAATATATTATTACAAGAATTAAATAAAACCATTTATTTTTTTGTAGCGATAGATAAAAGTAGTAATAGAACGGTTGCCTGTAATGGAGTAGTTATTCATCAAATGGTACCTTCTGCTTTTTTTCTTAATGGAAAGAAAGCTTATGTAACAAGTGTTTATACAGATGAAGATTATAGATGTAAAGGAATACAAAATGTATTAATGCAAATGATTTTAGAATTTCTTGAAGAAATTGAATGTAAAAAAATAGAACTTGATGCAGTTAATCCTCATGCAATAAAATTATATGAAAAATTTGGATTTAAGAAAGATAACGAAAAATATATTTTAGACAAATAATAAAATAAATTTATTATTATAAAAAAGGAGTTTCTGTTTTTTAGCAGGAACTCTTTAATAAATTTTTCAAAAAATGCTCAAATTTATTTTATGGTTGCACTCTTATAAGTAGAAGAGTAAATTTAAAATCATAAAATAAAAAAACAAAAATATATATGTAATAAAAGAAAAGAGGGATTTTTTGAAAAAGATAGAAAATAATAGAAAATGTTATAATAAAATATATTGTTGCTTTAATGAGGAAGAAAAAGAAGCTAAACAAGTGCTAGCAGAGGCATTTGTAAATTATTTAGAAAAAAATAGGAAGACACTTGAAAAACTACCAAAAGAGAGTTAACATCACGTTTAACAGGTAGTTGCTAAAATTTAGGAGGGAATAGAATGCTAAATTTAAGCAATGAAAAATTTAAAGTAGCAATGTATATAAGATTATCAAGGGAAGATGGTGATAAACAAGAAAGTGAAAGTATAGGAAATCAAAGATTAATCATTAAAAGATATTTAGAAGAAAATGATTTAGATTTTATAGATGAATATGTTGATGATGGTGTAAGTGGTACAACTTTTGATAGAAAAGAATTTAATAGATTAATTCAGGATATAGAAAATAAAAGAATAAATATGGTAGTAACGAAAGACTTATCTCGTTTAGGAAGAGATTATATAAAAACAGGGCATTACTTAGAAAATTATTTTCCAGAAAAAAATGTTAGATATGTAGCAATTTTAGATGGAATTGATACCCATTTAGATAGTGTAAATAATGACATTACACCATTTAAAGCAATTATGAATGATATGTATGCAAAAGACATATCAAAAAAAATTAGAAGTGTTTTTAAAGAAAAACAAAAAAATGGACAATTTTTAGGTTCAATACCACCATATGGCTATCAATTAAGTAAAGAAGAAAAAGGAAAGTTAGTAATTGATGAGTATTCAGCAGAAATAGTGAAAACAATATTTGAAATGTATACAGAGGGGCATGGTAGTATAGAGATTATGAATTATTTAAACAAAAAGAAAATTGAAACACCAAGTCAGTATCATAGAACAAAAGGCAAAGTTTCAAAAGAATGGAACCAAATTACCATTTTATCTATGTTGAAAAATCAAGTATATATAGGAAACACAGTACAAAACAAAAAAAGTAAAATATCTTATAAATCAAAAAAAATAAGAAATAATCCAAAAGAAAAATGGATTATTGTAGAAAATACACATCAAGCAATTATTGATAAGAACTTATTTAATAATGTTAAGTTAATGCTAGAGGGAAGAGACACAGCAAGATTTACAAAACATGAATACTTATTTAAAGGATTGCTAAAATGTCATCATTGTGGTAGAAATTTACAGATTGTATTAAAAAGCTCTGAAAAGAAAAAAGTAAAAAATCCATATATAAATTGTGTAGGTCACGAAAAAAGAGGAAAACATCCAATTAGCATGAATTATTTGGATTTTGAAAAAAATATGATTCAAATTATTAAATCAATTTGTAAAATATATTTGAATGATACAATATTTGAAGAAACCTATAAAAATTATATGTTAGATTATTCTGAGATGCTAAAAGGTTATCATGTACAATTATTGAAAGTTCAAGAAAGGAAGCAAGAAATAAATTCGCTACACGATAAAATGTATATGGATAAATTAAAAGGAATTATACAAGAAGATGATTTTATCAGATATTCAACTAACTTTAGTAAAGAGAAGAGCAAAATTGAGAAAAAAATAAAAGAAATACAGCAAAAGATAGAAATTATGCAGACAAAAAGAGAAGAAAAAATAGATGATGAGGAAATAAAAAAAGTTATAACAGATTTTTTTGAAATGAAGGAAATAGACAAAATGTTATTATATAAATTAATAAATAGGATAGAAATAGACACAGAAAAAAATATTTATATCTATTTTAATTTCAATCATCTAAATATTATAAGTGATAATTTGAAAGTAAAAGATGGAATGATTGAATATAAAAAAATAATGACAACAGGATAGAGAGTCTATATAATTAAATTATAAAATTATATAGGCATTTATTTAAAATTTATGGTTGGAAATAAGAAAAAACTACACCATTTATATTTGCTTTCCAATCATTAGGAAAAGGTATAGTAGGAAACTGATTAGCTATATTATTAGCTTGTATATAAGCAGAAGAAGAGGTTAATAAATTACCAGTAACTAAATCTACCCCAGTCGGATTAATTTTCATTGGATTAGAAATTAGCAATCATCTGTGAATAAAAATTAAAGATACATTTTAAAGTGGATATTTTGACAGTATGTAATGTGTTGAAATTTAGGCAAAAATTCAAATTTTGTTGTTTGAGGTTTAAAGGGTATCAAACAGGTAAGAGCAAAAAAGTAAAAAGTAAGGTGTACATTGTAAAAGCAATATAGAGAAAAAGTGGATATGTTAATGTTAAAAATATACTTTATTTTTTAAAAATAGTATGATATATATTTGTTATCAAAACAACTAATAAAAAAGAAAGTAAATATTAATAATGGAGAAAACATATGAAACAGTTATTAAAAGTAGCAATGAAAAAAACAAAGATATATAGCATAGGGATTTTGATTTATAGTTTAATATCATCATTTTTAACAATCTATTTAATGAAATTCATATCATTTACAATAGATGGAGTAATAATGCAAACAAGTAGTTTACCACAATATATTACAAATAGCTTTTATAGTCATAATATGAAAGCTAAATTACTAGTACTTGCTCTATATATGCTTATATTTGTTTTAATTATTAGTATAAGTAATTATTTAAAAAGTATGTTTAGCACAAAATTTAAATTAACAATGAATAAAAATTTAAAAGAAAGATTATTAGAGCATACAACATATCTAGAATATGAAGATTATATAAAATATGGAAAGAATCATATTATCCAAAGAGTAAGCAATGATGCTAATTATTTTGTGGATTTTGTAACTAGCAAATATAATTTAATAGTAGATTCTATATTTATATTAATATTTTCAATGTATAATATATTAAATATTAATGTCATAGTAAGTTCCATAATAGGTATAATTATAATTATTATAGTTATTATGTCTGTAGTATATTTAAAGGTAACGAAACCAATAGTTAAAAAGAACATTGATTTACATGAAGATTTGATTTCTAGAACAATGAATGCAGTATATAATCCCAAAATAATAAAAATATTTAATAGAGAACAAAAAGAAATAAATGATTTTAATAGTATTAAGATTACTTGATTTATTATGAATTAATAGGAACAGGTATGAGAAAATTTAAAGATCCTACCATTTTTCTTATATGAGGACTATTAATAATAAATGGAAAAATGAATATTGGAGAATTAATGGTATTAATGACATATTCGAGTAACTTATTAGAATATGTTGTACAACTTATATATATATGGTTAATGATATTAATCATTTTTTAGTACCAACTGATAGAATAAGTAGATTTTTAAGATTAGAAGAAGAAAGTAAGAATGAAAAGCAATACAAATTAAATAATATTAGTTTAGAATTTAAAAATGTAACAATAAGTATTAATTCAGTTAAAATATTAGAAGATGTTTCTTTTAAAATTGAAAAGGGACAAACTGTTTATTTAGTTGGAAATAATGGGAGCGGAAAGAGTATTTTAGTAAAAACTTTACTTGGATTTTTAGATTATGATGGAAAAATTTTATTAGGTGGAGTAGATATAAAAGAATTAAATAGAACTACAATTAGAAATTATGTAGGAGTTGTGTTTCAAGAACCATTTATATTTTCAGATACTATAAAAAATAACATCGATATATTTCAAAATTGCAAAAGTTTAGAAGAAATAAAAAATACTGCAAAGATTTGTGAAATAGATGAAGAAATAAATAAATTACCAAATAAATATGATGAAATTTTAGGAGAAAGAGGAATTGATTTAAGTGGTGGCCAAAAACAAAGAATATCTATTGCAAGAACATTATTGCAAAAAAAATCTATAATGGTTTTTGATGATGTCTTAAGTAAGGTAGATAATCTAACTAAAAATAAAATAACAAACAATTTAAGACAGAATAATAAAGATATGATAGCAATATATATTACACAAGATTTAGCTAAAATACCAAGTAACGCAAATGTATTTTTTATAGATAATAAAAAAGTAATAATAGATAAACAAGAAAATTTAATAAATACTAATGAAAATTATTATAAATTAATTGATATATGCAAAAATGTAGTAGGAGAAATAGATGAATAAATTTAGAGATATGTTTCATTATGGAAATTTTGAAAAAAGAATTATAATTACACTTATAGAATATATTTTATCATCAATTATATGGATTATAATAGATCAATATATGACCTATTCATTATTTGATGATGCAATTAGTAAAGAAAATATAAGATTAGTTATGTTTTTAACAATATTGATGTTTATAAAAGTTATAGCAAATATATCAGAAGGAATAATCCATTGTAGATTACGCCACCATTTACAAAGAGACTTTTCAAATCATGCTAGGAAAGATATTTTTAATAAACTAATAAAATCAAAAATAGAATTTTTTGATAGGAGTAATTCAGGAGAATTGTTTGAGTTAGAAATGAATGATTCTGATAATTTAGCTAATTTTTTTACACAAAATGGAAATTAATTAGTAGGTTTTACAGTTAGAGCATTAACTAATATTATAATATTGATATTTATAAATATCAAATTAAGTTTATTATTAATAGGTATGTATTTAATAGGATATACTGCTTTATTAGTATCAAATAAAAAGACTATATATCTAATGAAAGAGATAAGAAGTTTAAATATCTTAATTACAAAATGGATGACAGAACAAATAAATGGATTTGAAAATATAAAATCATTAAAAATAGAAGAAAACAGATTAAATAAAATGAAAGAATTGATAAAAAAGTATAACAATGAATCTTATAATTTAGATAAAGTTGTTAGAAAATATATTTTTACATATAATATCTTTTCTTTACTTGCTACAGTTGTTGTGGTATATCTTGGGGGAATTGATATATTAAAGGGAATAATTTCTTATGGAAGTTTAATGATATTTATTAATGCGACTTCAGAAATAAAAAGACATTTTGATACTGCAATAGTCCATATAGATAGGGTAAATAGATCTTATGTATCATTTTTAAAGATACTTAAATTTAATGATGACTTTGCTCCAGAAGAAGATGAAGGGGAAGTAGAGTTATCAAAAATAAATAATATACAATTGCAAAACGTAAATTTTTCATATAACGAAGAAAATTCTAAAAGATATAAATGTAGAAATTAGAGAACAAGAGAAAATTGCAATAATAGGAAGAACAGGATCAGGAAAGACAACACTTGTAAATTTACTATGTGAATTTTATAATTTAGAAGATGGAAAAATAACTATAAATGGTATAGATTATAAAAAATATAAAATCAAAGACTTAAGAGAGCAGATAGGTTATGTATTACAAGATGTAGTAATATTTGAAGAAAATGTATACGAAAATATAAATTATGCAAATAAAGATATAAGCAAAGAAGAAATAGAAAACATTTGTAAGAGATTAAATTTGCATGATAAAATTATGAATTTAGAAAATTGCTATGAAACAAATTTAAACAAAAACAAAGATTTATTGTCGCAAGGAGAAAAGCAAATGATAAATTTTGCAAGAATATTAGTAGAAAATCCAAGTATGATAATATTAGATGAGGTAACATCATCATTAAGTTACGAAAATGAAGAATTAATAAAAAATGCAATAAATGAGATAATGAAAGGAAGAATTTGTTTTATAATAGCGCATAGATTATCAACAATAAAAAATTGTGATAAGATATTACTAATGAAAGATGGACAAATAATAGAACAAGGAAACCATAATGAGTTAATAGACAAAAAAGGAGAGTATTATAAATTAGTTAATATATAATAAAATTAATATATTGTTCATATAACAAGTTAGTTACAAAGGAGAAAATTATGAAGCCAGAAATTGCAATGAAATACAATAGAAGAATATTTCCATACTATAAAGGCATGGGGTGGGATCCTTTATTTTATAGTGCTATTATATTTTTATTTTTAACAGAAGTAAAAGGAATTTCACCAGCAAAAGTAATGTATGCAGAATCAATTTATTCGTTATTTCTGTTATTACTTCAGATACCATCTGCAATTTTAGTTGAAAAAATTGGTAGTAGAAAAGCATTAATATTGGGAACGACTTTTGCTACGATTCAAATAGGGATTATGATTTTTGTTAATAATTTCTGGTATTTAGTTATTGCCTATTTTATGTCTGCATTTGGAAATGCCTTAAAAGATATAGCTAGAAATACATTATTACATGATTCTACAAAAATATGTAAAGGTAAAAATTCATTTGGAAATATAAATGCAAAAGGTTCTTCTTTAAGTTATGCATTAAGTGCTACTACATCAGTATTTACTGGATATTTGTTTGTTATTAATCCATATATTCCAATTGTTTTGTCTACTTGTATATCATTATTAGCAATCATAATAGCTTATAGATTTGAAGAGGTAGAAATAGAAACAAAAGAAAAAATAACAGTATCACAATCTATGAAAGATATTAAACAAGGTTTTGGATTTATCATAAAATCAAGTCGATTAAAAGCATTATTCCTTTTTACCTCAATATTTGTAGGAGTTTTACATATAATTTCTACTTATGAAAAAAGTTTACTAACTGACTTAAAAGTATCACCACAATATTTTGGTATTATTTTTGCAATATTAACATTAGTACAATGTTTTTCTGTAAAATATCAAGATAAAATCCATAATACTTTTAAAAATAGAACATTGGCATTTATATCTATACCAATATTTATTTCTTTTATTATAGTAGGAGTTATTACCAAATTGAACTTTAATTTTGCTTTTACTCTTATCATAGTTATGATTGCATTTTTTATACACCACTTTTTTAGAGGACCTTATTGGGTATTAGAAGATAGATATGTAACTAATTTTACAAATTATAATATCAGAGCAAAAATCTTATCTGCAAATAATTTAATAAAGAATATTGGACAGATATTAATAAGTTTTTTAAGTGGTTTATTGTTAGAATTTTATACTACAGGGACATCATATTTAATAATAGGAGTTGGTGGACTCATTATTATATTACTTGTATTAAAATATATGAAAAAAAGAATTGGATTAAATCCAGAAGAATATAATGAGAAAGATATAACTTTTAATAAGCTAGGTGAATAATTACCTAGTTTTTAGATAAAAATTAAGTAATGAAAGAGCAAAATAAATCAAAAGAAATTATGAATAAATTTTATTAATGAACATATAATAAAATATAATACAATGTATTGACAAAATAATACAAATACCATATAATGTATTATGAAAGGAGTGGTTTATATGGCTCAAGCAAATTTAAGTGTTCGTATAGATGAAAATGATAAAAAAAGTTTTGAAACCTTTTGTACTGAAACAGGTATGAATGTTTCAGTTGCGATTAATATGTTCATAAAAACAGTATTAAGGGAACACAAATTACCTTTTGAAATTAAAGCAGATCCATTTTATTCAGAAAATAATATAAAATATCTTGAAAAAATAGTTGATGATATAAATTCAGGAAAAGCAAAATTAGAAGAACACGAATTAATAGAGGAAGATGATAAATAAATATGAAACTTTTATGGGAAGAAACAGCTTGGGAGGATTATTGCTATTGGCAATCTCAAGATAAAAAAACATTAAAAAGGATAAATATGCTAATAAAAGATATTCAAAGAAATAATTTTATAGGAATTGGAAAACCTGAACCATTAAAAGAAAATTTAGCAGGATATTGGAGTAGAAGAATTGATAGTACAAATAGAGTTGTATACACTATTTCTGATGGTTCAATCATTATAATTTCTTGTAAGGGACATTATAATAGCTAAATTATAAAGTAGTTATTAATAGGATATTAATAATTATAAAATTTTTAAAATTGGGAAGTTTTGGATAAATTTCCTTTTCTTATTTATTATTAGATTTTTATGATACACATAATATTACAAAGACAGTAATTTAAAAAATCTTGATTATCTGTCTATAGCAAAAATAAGGTAAAGATATTGACATTATATGAATTGACTTTTATAATGAAATTGTAAATAGGAATTTATAATAATTTCTATCTACAACTATGTAAAAAATATGATAAACAGAATTTGAACTAAATATAAAAACTGAAAACAAAAATTTGCTCGAATATTCAAAAATGATTTGACATATACTAAAAATAGTAGTATACTATATTTAACTTATTTAACTTAAGTTAAAAAATGTCATGGTTGGACTGAACTAGGTGTGTGATAGCACTTGGTTCTTTTTTTATATAAAAATATAATTAATAATAAAATATAAATTAAAAAAAGAAAACATAGCTAATAGTGATAGCGCTATGTTTTCTTAATCGGCTAACTAAGCCTCATCTTGTTTTTGGACATTTGATTTGTTGTTATTTTGAATTTTCTCAAGTGCTTGAGTTAATTCTTTTTCTTTTTGTATTAAATTTTCAATCAAATGCCACATTAAGTCAGCATTTGTCATAGTTGAACCTCCTTCCCGTAAGATTTCCTTTCGAGAAAGGATAAAGTTATTATATAACGATTAATAGTATTTGTCTATAAAAAACAACAAAAAACGAAAAAAAATTCGGTAATTTAAAATATAAATTTATCATATTATTTATTAGCAAACTAACTGAAAGGAATGAGTAGTTTGAGTAGTCAAGAAAACAATTTACAAATTTATTGTATATTTAAAAAAGATAATATAGATTTTCAAACAGTACTACAAAAAGCATTTATAGAATATATACAAGAAAAAGAAAAATAATTTTTTTAAAATTGTTAAATATAAATGTGCTTGATATAATATTTTTTAGCAGATTTTACTTAATGTTAAGCTGAAAGCTTTACAGTAAGTAAATAGCAGTTCATAGCTGATTGCTAAAGAATAGGAGGCGAAAATGATCTTTAGCAATAACAATAATCAAACTTTTAAAGTAGCAATCTATATAAGACTTTCTCGAGAGGATGGAGACAAAGGAGAAAGTGAAAGTATTGGAAATCAAAGAGACATCATAAGGAGATATATAAAAGAAAATAGTCTGCAATTTATAGATGAATATGTAGATGATGGAATATCTGGAACAACATTTGAAAGAGCTAGTTTCCAAAGGATGATAGCAGATATAG
>CANTHA010000025.1 GCA_947653375.1 uncultured Clostridium sp.
GTATCAAGAATAGAAAGAAAAATATTGCAAAAAATGAAATGTCAATTAAGTTCTTAACTGGAGGTATAAATGTGAAAAAATTTTTAGTTTATTTTTCAGGATTTATTTTAATTTGTTTTATATTACCAGCTTTACTTACTAAAAATAATGTAAGTACATTTGCAGATAATTCAAATAATATTGAGCAAGTTCAAGAAGATAAAACTGAAATTCCTAAATATGAGTATAATAAATATGCAACAATAAATCTTTTACATTCAAAAACTGGAGAAGTAGAAGAAATTGCTTTAGATGATTATATATGTAATGTTGTTTCTGCTGAAATGCCTGCAGATTTTGAAATAGAAGCACTAAAAGCACAAGCAGTAGTAGCAAGAACTTATACTATTTATAAAATTAAAAATAAAAAACATGATAATGCTGATATTTGTGATGATTCTACTTGTTGTCAAGCATGGATATCAAAAGAAGATAGATTTGCTAGATGGGAAGAAGCAAAAAGAGAGAGTAATTGGCAAAAAATTCAACAATGTGTAAAAGAAACAAATGGTAAAATTGTTACTTATGAAAATGAACCAATAAATGCATTTTTCCATTCTAATAGTGGAGGAATAACAGAATTACCTGTAAATGTTTGGGGAGGTTCAAATTTGCCATACTTACAAGTTGTTGAAACAGCAGGAGAAGAAGGATATACACAATATAGTTCAGAAGTAGAGTTGACAAATGAACAACTAATAGAAAAGTTAAAAGTAAAATATCCAGATATTCAAATAGACTTTTTAAATCAAGATGATATAAAAATAATTGAATATACTGATAGTGCAAGAGTAAAAACTGTTAAATTTGGAAATCATAATATATCAGGAGTAGAAACAAGAACTTTATTAGGTCTAAAGTCTACAAATTTTGAAATAAAAAAAGAAAATCAGAAAATTAAATTTTCTGTAAAAGGATATGGACATGGTGTTGGAATGAGTCAAACAGGAGCAGACACAATGGCAAAACAAGGAAGTAGGTATGAAGATATTATAAAACATTTTTATGCAAATATAGAAATAAAAGATATAAATTCTTTATAAATGTATAATCTTTTTTAAATAGGAAATACTTCTATTAAATAAAACTATTTAAGGAGGATTATATGGAAAGAAATAATAAAACAATAAGTGATAAAATTATTTTATATAGTGGAATAGGTGTTGCTATTTTATCCATAATTGTTATAGCTTTATTAATGTATAGCAAAAATTTAAGTGATGAAGTTAAAGATGGAACTATGTCATTAGAAGAACTTGCTAAATTAACTGAAAATAATGCAGATGATTATGAAAGTGCTAGTACAGAAATAGGTAAAACAGTAGAAGAATCTAAAAATGAATTAAATTCAAATGTAACAAATACACAAGTTAATAATGTAACAACAAATAACACAGTTAATACTACTAAAAAAACAAATACATTATCTAATAATACAGTGAAGACTAATTCAAAAGCTACAACTAAAAAGGAAGAAAATAATGTTGAATTAACATTTGAAAAACCTGTTGATGGTGATGTAATAAGAGAATTTGCAAAAGATAATTTGATTTATTCTGAAACTTTAAAGGAATGGACAACTCATATGGGAATTGATATAAAAGCAGATAAGACAACAGTAGTAAAATCAGCAGAGGCTGGTACTGTAAAGTCTATAAAAAATGATCCAAGATATGGATTAACTATTGTTGTAGAACATGCTAATGGTTTTCAAACAGTTTATGCAAATCTTTTGACATCAGAATTTGTTGTTGAAGGTGAAAAAGTTGAGAAAGGACAAACTATAGGTACTGTTGGAAATAATGCAGTTTTTGAAAGTGCTGATGAATCTCATTTACATTTTGAAATTTTAAAGGATTCTATGCAAGTTGATCCAAGTATTTATATTAAATAATTTTAATAATTAAAAGAATATATTATTTAAATATTAAAGAAGCATTGGAAAAACCAAATGCTTCTTTTGAGTTTTTAGTTTGTTATGGATCTATGTTTTCCAATTTTTGATAGAACATTTTCCAAATTTCTCTGTATTTTTCTTCATCTTCTTTAAAATCTCCATTTAACTCTGCAGTTTTAACAGTTTCAGAAAAATTATTTCGTAGTGTTTCAACTAACTGTTTGAAATCGATTTCTTTTTGAAAAATGTATTACTCAAATTTTGACTTGCCCCAGTCTTTGCGAAGATTTCTGAATGTAGGACCAGGATGATAAAGAGAATCAAATACACGGACATATGAAGCAGTATTAATCATTTCAGTCAAATATCTTTTTCTAGCTAATATTGCCTCTTCAGTGTTAATATCATACAAAGAATTGTAACAGTAGTATACTGCTTCTTCATCTGCTGAATCATACATATAGCGATCGCCACCACAATTTGCTAAGTGTTCAATATTTGCAAAGCGGTTTAAAATAGCAATTTTGATATCGATAGCATATTCAATAGGAAAGCTACGTGATTTACAAATTCTTACGAGTTTTCTTGCAGGAGCAATCCAATTGTAATTAGATCTTTTGCTATCCCGCATTACCCGTTCATAAAGTTTTTTAGAAGTTAGTAAATGCATTCCACCGTAGTCATCTGTAACCATATACCTTTTTTTAAAACTCATTTTTTTACCTCCTATGATGTGAAATTTTTATATGATAAAACTAAAAAGTAAAGGTATTCCTCACACTATTTAGTGAATACAGGAAATAATAATACATAAGATATTACTTATAGGAACTCATTATATAATAATTTTACATAATTTTCAATGATTTTTAGATATTTATGTAATTGATTTGTAACTATTCAGAGTTAGCGATTATAAAATAAATTTAAGTTTACAAAAAAATGTTTGACATTCTTATGTTTGTATGATATGATATGAAAAAATATAGAAATAGGAGTGAAGTAATATGACTAGAAAGAAAAAACCAGAATTAAATAAAAGAGAAAAAGCAATATTAAAATTCATTGAAAAACAAATAATGACACAAGGATATCCACCATCAGTAAGAGAAATAGGAAAAGCAGTAGGATTAAGTTCAACAGCTACTGTTCACGGATATTTAGCTAAATTAGATGAAAAAGGGTATATTAAAAAACAAGACAAAAAAGGAAGAACATTAAGATTATTAAAAGGCGGAACAGGAGAACCAAAAGCTACTTCAAGTAAAGACTTCTATACACAAAAAGAATTAGTAGAAGTACCAATAGTAGGAAGAATAACAGCAGGAGAGCCAATTCTTGCAGTAGAAAACATAACAGATACATTTCCAATTCCAATTGATTTTGTTGGTAATTCAGAAAGCTTTATGCTTACTGTTAGAGGAGAAAGCATGATAGAAGCTGGAATTTTAGATGGAGATTACATATTAGTAAAAAAACAAAATACAGCAAATAATGGTGAAATTGTAGTTGCATTAATTGGAGACGAGGCAACTGTAAAAACATTTTATAAAGAAACAGACCATATAAGACTTCAACCTGAAAATAGTACCATGGATCCAATAATAGTTCCAAATTGCGATATATTAGGAAAAGTAGCAGGAGTATTTAGAAAAATGTAATATTTAAAAAAGAAGTATAGGTAGAACAATTATCTATACTTTTTTTGATAATTGAAAGATTACTAATTTAAGTTTTGACTTTTTAAAATAATTAATTTATACAAAAGTTATAATAAATATTAAAATAGTACAATTTGCTGGTCAGACTAATCATATAAATAAGTTTAATAAATTTCAAATATAGAGGAGTTAATCTAGCTTATCTGTAGTAATAAACGTCTTCCCAAACTGTGCATTATACTATTTTACTATATATTATAACTTTTAAATTAAAATAAAAAATCGAAACTTAAAAGATTGATAGTTATTGATAATATACATAAAATATGGTACAATTATATTAACACATTACAAATATGTAAAAAATTAGAAAGGAGTAATTTGATGAAATTACGGAATGTAATCTTTAAGACAAAAAATGTTATCATACAAGAAGTCAGGAAATCTACAGACCATAATTGTAAAACTTGCATTATTATGGGAAGTGGATATTCATTATCTGTTGATGAAAAAAATAATGTAACACACAAAGATCCTTTATTTTTTCCACCAAGTGGAAATATGTATGGAGATTATACTGTATTATCATTATTTTATCCATTTGAATGTGAAGGATTATCAGTAGTAGCAGAAGAATTAGCAAACTATATTGATACAAACATGTATCAGTATGAAAACATTATTCTTCATGGACATTCAAAGTGTGGTAGTTGTTTCATTGAAGCCACGAAGTACTTAAAAAGGAAAGTTACAGTTGTTAGTGTATCTGCACCATTAAATCGTCAAGGGACACCTATTGCTAATAGGAAAGTATTTGATGATCGACTAAATTGGCTGGAAAAGATATTTTTTCACAAGATATTTTCCGACCATAATGTAGATAAAGATTTGTGTGAAAATTCTAAATTTTTAACAAATCTTACAATGGATAATTTACAACGGCATAACTATATGATTATAGTTTCAGTATGTAAAAAATTTACACTTAACCCAGTAGAACTATTATTAACATGGATTGATAAATATAAAAATATTAATGGTGATGGTATTATTCCTAGAGAAACTCAAATTCCTAAGGAAAAACCATTTGTAGAAATTTCATCAACTCATGCAGGTTCTATGAAATCTAGTGTTAGGTTTGTAAAAGATTTTCTGTAAAGGATTACAAAAGAACTTCTCTGTAATAGAGATTTCTAACTAATAGCACGGTAATCATCCTTTAGGGTGATACCGTGCTAAAAACGTACAGTAGATTAAGTAGGTTTTAAAATAAAATTTCAAAATATATAAAAATGTAACAAATTTCACATAAATTTCACATTAAGAACTTGAAAAAACACATTGTTTTTATTATAATAAACAATGTGCTTTTTAGTATATGGAAAAGATTGAAAATTTTATCTATACACTAAAAATACATTATACATATATAATAAAAGAAGTAATAAATATAAAAATCAGGAGAGTGAAAAATGTTAAAAGTACTAAAAAATTTAAAACAATCATGGACTAAAATAACAGTTATAGTATTATTACTGTGTTTACAAGCAGCATGTGACCTGGAACTTCCAAATTATACATCAAAAATTGTAAACATAGGTATTCAATCAGGAGGTATAGAAGAAACTGTACCAGAAGTAATATCAAAAGAAGATTTTGCTACAATACAAATATTTATAGAAGATGATAAAAATATAACTAATTACTATAATTCAGTTTCAGATGAGCTTTCGCAACTAGAAGTTGAAAAAGCAAAAAAATATTTAGGAAATGATTATTCAAATAAACCAGTTTATATATTGAAAGATATAAATGTCGAAGAAGAAAAAGATTTAAAAGACATTATGATAAATCCAATTATAGAATTATCTTCACTAAAAAATGAAGAAACATCAAATAAAATAAAAGAACAAATATTATCAAGTGTTCCAGCAGAGCAAAAACAATATATTGAAAATAAAGATTTAATTACACTATTAAAACAAATGCCACAAGAACAATTAAAAGGAATGTTACAGCAATATACATCTAAAATTACAGAAATGCCAGATTCAATAAAAGAACAATCTGTTATTTCTGGAATAAAAACAATATATAAATCTGCAGGAATAGATACAGATAAGCTACAAAATAACTACATTTTTATTACAGGACTAAAAATGCTTGGAATAGCATTAATTAGTATGATTTCTGCTGTAAGTATAATGTTATGTTCATCTCAAGTTTCAGCAAAACTAGGAAAAACATTAAGAGAAAAAGTATTCTCAAAAGTACTTACATTTTCAAATACAGAGTTCACAAAATTCTCAACAGCTTCTTTAATTACAAGAAGTACAAATGATATACAGCAAATACAAATGTTAATAGCAATGTTATTTAGAGTCTTAGTATATGCTCCAATAATAGCAGTAGGTGGATTATTAAAAGTATTTGAAACAGAAAGTTCTATGGCATGGGTTATAGGATTAGCAATATTTGCAATCTTGTTAGTAGTAGGAACACTATTTGCTATTGCAATGCCAAGATTTAAGAAATTACAAACATTAGTAGACAAATTAAATCAAGTTTCAAGAGAAATATTAACAGGTCTTTCTGTTATAAGAGCATTTAATAAAGAGAAAACAGAAGAAAAACGTTTTGATGATGCTAATTCAGTATTAATGAGAGTAAATATATTTGTAGATAGAACGATGTCAATAATGATGCCATTAATGATGATGATAATGAATGGTGCATCTGTACTTGTTATATGGGTAGGATCAAGAGGTGTTGATGCAGGAACAATGCAAGTAGGAGATATGATGGCATTTATTCAATACATGATGCAAATTGTAATAAGTTTCATAATGATTTCAGCAATGTCTATAATGATACCAAGAGCTTCTGTTTCAGCTAATCGTATAAATGAAGTATTAGAAACAGATCCAATTGTAAAGGACAAAAAGCAGACTAGAAAGTTAGATATTACTAAAAAAGGATTAGTTGAATTTAAAAATGTTTCATTTAGATATCCAGATGCTGATACAGAAATATTAGAGGATATAAATTTTATAGCAGAACCTGGAAAGACAACTGCAATAATAGGAAGTACTGGTAGTGGTAAATCCACAATAGTAAATTTAATTCCTAGATTTTATGATGTAACAGGTGGAGAACTTAGAATAGATGGAGTTAATATTAAAGATTTACCACAAAGAGAATTAAGAAATATAGTAGGTTTTGTTCCTCAAAAAGGGGTCTTATTTTCAGGAACAATAGAATCTAATATAAAGTATTCAGATGATAATATGAGTGATGAAAAAATGAAACTTGCAGCAGAAATTGCACAAGCTACAGAATTTATAAATAGTAAAGATAAAAAATATGATTCTGAAATAGCACAAGGTGGAACTAATGTTTCAGGTGGTCAAAAACAAAGACTTTCAATTGCAAGAGCAATTGCTAAAGATCCAGAAATATTTGTATTTGATGATAGTTTTTCAGCATTAGACTTTAAAACAGATAAAACATTAAGAGAAGCCTTAAAAGAAAAAACAAAGAATAAAACAGTTATAATAGTTGCACAAAGAATTAGTACAATTCTAAATGCAGATCAAATAGTAGTATTAGAAGAAGGTAAAGTTGCAGGAATAGGAACACATGAGGAATTGATGAAAACAAATGAAGTTTATAAGCAAATTGCTTTATCTCAATTATCAGAAAAAGAACTAGGAGGTGAAGCATAATGCCAGGACCAATGGGAGGACCAGGTGGAAGAGCACCTGTATCTAAAGCAAAAGATTTTAAAGGAACAACTGGAAAACTAATTAAAGGATATTTAGGAAAATATAAATTAAAGTTACTTATAGTTTTAATATTTGCTATTGCAAGTACAGTGTTTACTATAGTAGGACCAAAAGTATTGGGAAATGCAACTACAGAAATTTATAATGGAATTATAAGCAAAATTTCTGGAGGAATTGGGATAAATTTTGAAAAGTTAGCTAAAATATTAATTACAGTTTTAAGCCTATATGCAATAAGTGCAATATGTTCTTTTATACAAGGATTTATAATGTCAAGTGTATCACAAAAAGTTGCATATAAATTAAGACAAGATTTAGCAAGTAAAATAAACAAGTTACCAATGAAATATTTTGATAAAAGAACAAATGGCGAAGTTTTATCTATAATTACAAATGATATAGACATGCTTGGAATGAATTTAAGCCAAAGTATAACACAAATTATCACCTCTATATGCACGATAGTTGGAATTTTAATTATGATGTTTTCAATAAATGTTCCAATAACATTTATATCACTTTTAATACTTCCAATAGCAGGAGTAATAGTTGCAACTATTGCTAAAAAATCACAAAAATATTTTAAAAGACAACAAGAATATTTAGGTCATGTAAATGGTCAAGTTGAAGAAATTTATGGAGGACTTACAGTTGTAAAGGCTTTTAATGGAGAGCAAAAGTCAATTAATGCATTTAAAAAAGCAAATAGTGAACTTGCAAAATCTGGATGGAAATCTCAATTTTTATCAGGTTTAATGCACCCATTAATGAATTTTTTAAGTAATATAGGCTATGTTTCAGTTGCAATTACAGGAGGATATTTTGTTATTCAGGGTAAAATTGCAGTTGGAGATATTCAAAGTTTTATAAGTTATAATAAACAATTTACACAACCTATAGGTCAGATTGCTCAAATTTCAAGTCAAATTCAAACAATGATAGCAGCAGCAGAAAGAGTATTTGAATTTTTAGAAGAAGATGAAGAAATTGAGAATGTAAAACAAGTAAGAAAAATTGAAGAACTTTCTGGAAATGTAAAATTTGAAAATGTTAAATTTGGATATAATGAAGATAAAATTATAATAAATGATTTCAGTGCTAAAATTAAAGAAGGACAAAAAATTGCAATAGTTGGACCTACTGGAGCTGGAAAAACTACAATAGTTAAATTGCTTATGAGATTTTATGATGTAAATAGTGGGGCAATTTTAGTAGATGGAAATAATATAAAAGATTTCCAAAGAGGAAATTTAAGAAAAATGTTTGGAATGGTTCTTCAAGATACATGGTTATTTGCAGGGACAGTAAAAGATAATATTAAATATGGAAAAGAAGATGCGACTGATAATGAGGTAATAGAAGCAGCAAAAGCAGCACATGTACATCATTTTATAAAAACTTTACCAAATGGATATAATTCAATATTAAATGAAGGATCAAGTAATGTATCCTCAGGTCAAAAACAACTATTAACAATTGCAAGAGTAATATTAGCAGATCCAAAAATATTAATTTTAGATGAAGCCACAAGTTCAATAGATACTCGTACAGAAATTCAAATACAACAAGCAATGGATAATTTAATGAAAGGAAGAACGAGTTTTATAATTGCACATAGGTTATCAACAATAAAAAATGCAGATTTGATTTTAGTTATGAATCATGGGGATATTGTAGAACAAGGAACTCATGAGGAATTACTAGATAAAAATGGATTTTATGCTGATTTATATAATAGTCAATTTGAAGATTGTAATGATGAAATAGAGTAATATTAAAATGAAAATAAGTAATTATTCAAATTCATTGATTTTACTAGTAAAAGTTTATATGTTTTTTATTTGTGATGGGAGTTACGAATAAAAAATATATAAACTTTTTAATATTTTATATAATAAATTTATATTATACTGACCTATCAGTATAAAGATTTTTAATAAAAAATATGATATAAAATAATATATAAAAATAACTAGGAGAATTGAAATGAGTGAAAGACTATATGAATATATGAAAATAACTAACTTAAAAGATATGCTAAAGAAATCAGGAGATAAATATGCAAACAAAGTAGCATATAAAATAAAAATATCTAAAAATAAATATAAAACAATAACACATAAAGAAGTAAGAGACATGATTAATTATTTAGGAACAGCATTAATTGATATGGGCTTAAAAGGAAAAAGAATTGCTGTAATAGGAGAAAACAGATATGAATGGGAAATAGCTTATTTATCAATAGTATGTGGAACTGGAATAGTTGTACCACTAGATAAATCATTACCCGAAAATGAGCTAGAAAATTTAATAGAAAGATCAGGAATAGAAGCAATATTTTATTCTGAAAAATATAATCAAATATTAAATAATATAAAATGTAAAGGAATAGGAAAACTAAAACACTTAATATGTATGGATTCAACAAAACATCAGCATGGAATATATTCACAAAAAGAATTAATTGAAACAGGAAAGAAACTAGTACTTTCAGGTGATAGAAGTTTTATAGATAGTGAAATTAATTCAGAAGACATGAGTATAATGTTATTCACATCAGGAACAACTTCAGCATCAAAAATTGTAGCATTATCACATAAAAATATATGTTCAAATTTAATGGATATTGCATCTATTTTAGATGTAGGTTCAGATGATATTTTTCTATCATTTCTACCTTTACATCATGTGTTTGAATGTACAGTGGGGTTCTTATTTTCATTGTACAAAGGTAGTCAAACTGTATTTTGTGATGGAATAAGACATATAGTAGAAAATATGAAAGAATATAAAGTTTCTGTTATGGCAAGTGTTCCAGCTATTTATGAAAGATTGTTTAAAATCATTAGAAAGCAAATTGAAAAAAATGGAAATATAGAAGAAATATTAAAAAATGAGGAAAAATATAAAGAACAACCATTAGAAAAAAGAAAAGAAATATTTAAAGAAATACATAATATATTAGGTGGAAATGTAAAACTTTTAATTAGTGGTGCAGCAAGTTTAGAACCAACAATTGAAGATAAATTCAGAAAATTAGGTTTTAATTTAGTTCAAGGATATGGCTTAACAGAAACATCGCCAGTTGTAGCAATAGGAAATAAAAAATATTATAAAACAGGTTCTATAGGAAAAGTTGTTCCAAGTGTAGAAGCAAAAGTTGTAAACTGTAATAAAGAAGGAATAGGCGAACTTATAGTAAAAGGTCCAAATATAATGATTGAATATTTTGAAAATAAAAAAGAAACAAAAAAAGCTATTAAAGAAGGATGGTTTTATACAGGTGATTTAGCGAAAATAGATGAAGAAGGATACATATTTATTTCAGGAAGAAAGAAAAGTGTTATTGTACTTAAAAATGGAAAAAATATCTTTCCAGAGGAACTTGAAAACCTTATAAATAAAATAGAAGGTGTTGAAGAATCTTTTATATATGGAAAACAAATGTCAGAAGATAAAAATGATATAAAAATATTTTCAAAAATTGTATATAACAAAGAAGTAATGCAAGAAGCATATAAGATTAATACTAAAGAACAATTTAGAAAAGCATTAAGTGAAAAAATAAAAGAAATAAATAGTGCAATGCCACATTATAAAGCTATAAGAGGAATTACAATAACAGAAGAACCACTTATAAAAACTACTACGAATAAAATAAAAAGACAAGAAAACTTATGCAAAATACTGGAGGAACAATGAATTTAAAAAATCTAAATACTAAATTTTTAGGAAAAAATATAATCTATTATGAAGAAATAGATTCTACACAAGAAGAAATATGGAGAAGAATTAAAAACAAAGAAGTAAAAAATGGAATGATAGTTATTGCAGACTTACAAACAAATGGAAAAGGAACACATGGAAGAAAATGGTATACAGATCAAAAACATAATATAGCATTTTCATTTTTTATGGAAACTAATTGTACAACAGCTATGTTAGAAGGAATTACAATTGAAATAGCAGAAAATATTATTTCAGTTATTGAAAAGTTATATAACATAAAATTAGAAATAAAAACTCCAAATGATATAGTATATAAAAATAAAAAAATAGGAGGAATCTTAACACAAAGTAAATCAATTGGAGATAAAGTTAAATATTTAGTTATAGGAATTGGAATAAATGCAAATCAAAATAAGTTTAATGCAGAAATAGAAAATATTGCCTCTTCTATAAAAAAAGAATTTAATATTGAAATAGATAGAGATAAAGTAATCAGTAATTTTTGTAACTTATTTGAGGAAAAATTTTTAAATAGAATAGGAGAAAATTGAAATGAAAATAGGTTTTTTATTTCCAGGACAGGGATCTCAAAGTATAGGAATGGGAAAAGATTTATTTGAAAAATATGAAACTGTTAAAGAAATATATATAAAAATAAAAGAATTAACAAATATTGATATAGAAAAAATAATGTTTGAAGGTGAAGAAAATGTTCTAAATCAAACTAAATATACTCAAATTTGTATACTAGCAATGAGTTTAGCAATATTGGAAATTCTAAAAAATAACGATATACGAGCAGAGGTAGCAAGTGGATTAAGTTTAGGTGAATATACAGCTTTAATTTATGCAAATTCAATAAGTTTTGAAGATGGAGTGAAACTTGTTAAAAAAAGAGGAGAGTATATGCAAAACTTAGTACCAAAAGGAGACTGGTTAATGGCTGCAATTTTAGGAATGAATGAAGAACAAGTATATGAAGTTTGTAGCAAAGTAAAAAGTGGATTTGTAGTTCCAGCAAATTTTAATACAGTAGGTCAAATTGCTATATCTGGAGAAAAAGAAGCAGTTGAAGAAGCAACAAAAATAGCAAAAGATATGGGAGCAAAAAGAGCAACAACATTAAAGACATCAGGTCCTTTCCATACAGAAAAATTAATAGAGGCATCAAAAGCATTGAAAGAGGAATTAGATAATATAAAAATTGATAATCCAAAAATTAAAGTTGTTAAAAATATTGATGGTACATTGTATAGTGAAAATGATAATATTAAAGAAATATTATCAAAACATATAATTAGTCCTGTTAAATTTTCAAAAAGTCTACAAACTATGATTGATGAAGGTGTAGATACTTTTATTGAAATAGGACCAGGTAAAACATTGTCAGGTTTTGTTAAGAGGATTAAAACAGAAAAACAGATAAATATTTTTAATATAAATAGTGTAGATACTTTAGAGAGTACAATTAATTTTATAAGAAATAATTAATAAGTTCTTAAGTTAAAGTTTAATATATTATTTTTTACATCTTGTTTGTCGCAATCTACAAAACTAAAAATAATATGTAGATTGCTCCAATCGCATTCGCTGTTCGCTCATTTAGTCGCTTACGCGATGATAAAAAATAATATTATTAAACTTAACTATTAAAATAAATTATATATAATTAATTAGGAGGAGTTTTTATGAGTAAAGTTGCAATAGTTACAGGAGCAACAAGAGGAATTGGAAAACAAATTGCTTTAACTTTAGCACAAGAAGGATATAACATTGTAATAAATTATAGAAAAGAAAATGAAGAATTAAAAGAGCTTAAAAAAAGTATAGAGAAAAATAATGTAGAATGTTTAACAATTAAAGCAGATATAACAAATTTTGAAGAATGTGAAAATTTAGTAAAAAGCACTATAGATAAGTTTGGGAAAATAGATGTACTTGTCAATAATGCTGGAATAACAAAAGATATGTTATTAATGAGAATGAAGCAAGAAGATTTTAAACAAGTAATAGATGTTAATTTAATAGGTACATATAATATGACTAAAAATGTAATAAATTCAATGATGAAATCACGTGCAGGAAGAATAATAAATATATCATCAGTTGTAGGAATATCAGGAAATGCAGGTCAAACAAATTATGCAGCATCAAAAGCTGGAATAATAGGTTTCACAAAAAGTTTAGCAAAAGAAGTATCTAGTAGAAATATATTAGTAAATGCAGTAGCACCAGGTTTTATTGAAACAGATATGACAGATGTTTTGAAAGATGAAGTTAAACAAGAAATAGAAAAAAGTATACCATTAAAAAGAATGGGAACAGTACAAGATGTTGCGAATGTAGTAAAATTTTTGGTTTCAGAAGAAAGTAGTTATATTACAGGGCAAGTGATAAATGTAGATGGTGGAATGTTAATGTAAATAAAAGGAGGATTAAAATGGAAGAAAAAAGAGTTGTTATAACAGGTATAGGAGCAGTTACTCCAATAGGAAATACAGCATCTGAAACATGGGAAGGAATTAAAAATAAAAAATGTGGAATTGATAAAATTACTGCTTTTGACTGTAGTGATTATAAAACAAGTATGGCAGGAGAGGTTAAGAATTTTGAGCCATCAGATTACTTTGATATAAAAGAAACAAGAAGATTGGATAGAAGTTCACAATTTGCTATAGTTGCTGCAAGGGAGGCTTTTAAAGATAGTGGAATAAACAGTGATAATACAAATTTTGAAAATATTGGAATTTTAATTAGTTCAGGAATTGGTGGAATAAAAACATTTCAAAGTCAGGTAGAAAACTATGTTAATAAAGGACATAATAGAATATCTCCTATGTTTATACCTATGGTAATAACTAATATGCCTTCTGGAAATGTAGCAATAGATTTAGGATTAAAAGGTGAATCATTATCAATTGTTACTGCATGTGCTTCAAGTACACATTCAATAGGTGAAGCATATAGATTAATAAAACATGGATATGAAGAAGCAGTTGTAGCAGGAGGAACAGAGGCATCTATTTGTGAAACAGGAATAGCAGGATTTGAAAATATGAAAGCATTATCTAAATCAACTGATAAAAATAGAGCAAGTATTCCTTTTGATAAGCAAAGAGACGGATTTGTAATGGGAGAAGGAGCAGGAGTTATAGTATTAGAAGAATTAGAACATGCACAAGCAAGAGGTGCAAAGATATATGCTGAATTAATAGGATATGGAGCAACATCAGACAGTTATCATATAACTTCACCAGCACCAGATGGTGAAGGAGCTACAAGAGCTATGAATAGAGCTATAAAAGATGCAAAAATTTCTTTAGAAGATATTGATTACATAAATGCTCATGGAACTTCAACACATTTAAATGATGCATGTGAGACAATGGCAATAAAAAATGTATTAGGTGAAAAAAGTAACAATATAATGGTAAGTTCAACAAAAGGAAATACAGGACATTTATTAGGTGCAGCAGGGGCAGTAGAGGCTTTGATTTGTACAAAAGCAATAGAGGAAGGAATTGTACCTCCTACTATAAATTACAAAGAAAAAGATGAAGAATGTGATTTAGATATTGTACCAAATGAAATTAGAAAGAAAGATTTAAATATAGTAATGTCAAATTCTCTAGGCTTTGGAGGACATAATGCAAGTGTTATAATTAAAAAATATGAAAGATAGGAGAAAGAAAAATGGAGTATGAAAAAATAAAACAACTAATGGAAGATATGGGAAATTCAAAATTATCTGAAATAGAAATTGATTTTCCAGATGGTACTAAAATTAGTATGAAAAAAGAAGAAAAAGAAGCTGTGAAATTAGTTGAAGTGTCAAAAGAAGAGCAAATTGAAACAGAAATTATAGATAACAAGTTAAACAAAAAACAAGTTA
>CANTHA010000026.1 GCA_947653375.1 uncultured Clostridium sp.
GTTTTATGAATTTAGAGAAGAAATGTATAAGTTTAAAGAAGAAATAACAAAAGAACTAAATGAGTTAAGACAAGAGTTTTATGAATTTAAAGAAGAAATGAATGACTTTAAAAAAGAAGTAGACAAATTATTTGATAAAAATACTATGGAAATAGCAGAAGAAATAAGAGAATTAGCAACAATGATAAGCAAAAAGATGTATAAATTAACAAAAAGTCAAGAAATAAATGAAAAAGAACATAAAATTTATGAGGCTCAAATAAATAGATTACAAATATTACAATAATAAAAAAATACACAATTATAAATAAATTAGAATATTACTAGTTTATAAAAAGATAATTGTGTATTAATTATTAATCTATTAACATTGAACTAACTTGTGTAATAGTTCCAGCACCTAAAGTCATAACTATATCATTTTCAGATACATTTTCTTTTACAAAATTAACACATTCTGAAAAATCTGGAATATATTTAGCACTTTTTCCTAAAGAGATAATTTTATTAACTAAATCTTGAGAATTAATTCCATAAACATTTTTTTCTCTAGCAGCATATATATCTACAATAATTATATTATCAAAATTTAATAAGGCTTTTGCAAAATCTTCTAAAAGATTTTTTGTTCTACTGTAAGTATGAGGTTGAAATATAACCCAAGATTTATTATACTTTTTATTCATAAGAGATTTAGCTGTTGCAACTATTTCAGTAGGGTGATGCCCATAATCATCATACACACTACATTTATTGTTTATTTTACCTTTGAATTCAAATCTTCTATGAGCACCTGTAAATTTTAATAAAGCATTTTTAATACTAATATTATCAATACCATATTCACAACATAAAGCAATACAAGCTAATGCATTTAAGACATTGTGCATACCAGGAACAGATAACTTTATTCTATCAAAAAAATCATCATTATGATAAACATCAAATTCACCAAAACCATCATTATCAAAAACAATATTTACTGCGAAGAAATTAGTATGTTTATTTGTTATTCCATAGGTTATTACTTTTGCATTTGTGTATGATTTTAAATCTAAACAATTATTATCATCACCATTTGTTATTAGCATACCATCATTAGGCAATAATTTTACGTATTTAATAAAAGCATTTTTTATATTATCAAAATTTTTGAAATAATCTAGGTGATCATTATCTATGTTTAGTATTACTTCAGCTTTAGGAGTGAATTTTAAGAAACTTTCAACATATTCACATGCTTCAATAATAAAATGTTCGCTATTACCGACTTTATAATTTCCATTAAGTTGTTTTAAAAAAGCACCAACTTGTATACTTGGATCTTTTAAGGCTTCTAAAAAACAAAGTGAAACCATAGATGTAGTAGTTGTTTTGCCATGAGTTCCAGAAATACATATTGTATCTTTGTAACATCTAGTAAGTTTACCCAAGAAATCTGCTCTTTCAATAGTAGGTATATTTAGTCTTTTAGCTTCTAATATTTCAGGGTCATCATCTTTTATTGCAGCAGAATAAACAACTATATCAGCATTTGATATAAATTCCAAATTATGACCAATTGTAACATTGATACCTAATTGATTCAATTTATTTATTGTATCAGATTTAGCACAATCAGAACCAGTAATAGAAAATCCCCAATTTTTTAATATGGCAGCAATTCCGCTCATACTAACTCCACCAATTCCTATCATATGTATATTTTTATACTTTTTAATATCATCTATATTTGGCATTTTGTAACCAACTCCTTTATGTAACAGATAGATTATATAATTATATTATTAAAATTTCAATACTTTTTATACTTAAGTTTCGATTTTTTGAAATGATAAGTTTATACAAAAGTTATAATATATATTAAAATAGTACAATTTGCTTGTCAGACTAATCATGTTAAGGAGTTTAATTGTAATTCAAATATATAATAGTTAATCTAGTTTATCTATAGTAATAAATGTCTTCCCAAACTGCGGATTATCCTATTTTACTATATATTATAACTTTTAGATTAAAATAAAAAAAGTCGAAACTTGAATTTTTGTACTTAAGTTTAAATATTTGACTTATTGATCTTTAGTAGTATTAAATTCTTAATTAAAATATTACCTCTGAATATTTATATATTTTTTAATAATAAGCTGTAACTGGAATATTGTAGTATATAATATAAAAACAAAATTAAAAATGTTACAAAATATATTAAACTTTATAAATATTTCTATAAAATAAACTTTTTTGTAAAAAAAAGAAGGAAAAACATTTTTTGTGAAGAATAATATAATTGTACATAAGATTAAGTTAATATGTACAAAATATATTTAAAACTTAAGGAAGGCGGTGCACGCAAAATGCAAATTACAGATGTACGTTTAAGAAAAGTAAATTCAGAGAACAGAATGAAAGCTGTTGCTTCTGTAACATTTGATAACGAATTCGCAGTACACGATATTAAAGTTATCGAAAGTCAAAATGGATTATTCATTGCTATGCCAAGCAGAAAAACTCCAAATGGAGAATTTAGAGACATAGCTCATCCAATCAATGCTGAGACAAGAGAAAAAATTCAAAAAGCTATATTAGAAGCTTATGAGGCTCCTGAAGAAGCTACTGAAACAGAGGAATCAGCAGAATAATGATAAAAATAAAAAAGATACATTAAAAGTATCTTTTTTTGTTTGTAAGTCCCAATAAATAATCTACAGTTGTAGAATATAATTTTGATAATTCAATTAATACACGAGTAGGTATGTCATTTTCACCAGTTTCATATTTAGAATATCCTGTTTGAGACATATTTAAATATTTTGAAACTTGCTTTTGGGTCATATCGTGATCTTCTCTTAATTCACGAATTCTTGGATACATTATATTAATAGAAGACACCTCCTTAATGAATAGTTTTAGTAAAAACAAAAAATAATATAATTTTATTTTTTGTTTTTTATTTTTTAAATATTACTTACATTCTTATAATTTTCATATATTAATTTTATATTTTTTAAAAAATGTTATTGACACATAACCTGTTTTAGGTTAAAAAGTTTCTAAATATAGAATTAAATAAAAAAAGAAAGGAATGAAGAAAATGAAAAAGAAAATATTTTCAATTTTTGTAACAGTTGTTGTATTTGTATTAGCATTAGCTTTTATAAATAGTGTAAAAGCTGCTACTACAACTGTTACTGACATTACAAATGTAGACACAATTCATGCTGGAGAAGGCAAACCAACTACTACTCAAAATGTAAATGGAGATAATATTGAAATTACTTATTCTGCAGCATCTTTAAAAATTATTGGAGAGGGAACTAATGGTACAGCCTCTGAAGGACGTCCAAATGGTTATGCATGGTTAGGAATTAGAATTACAGCTCCAGATTCAGCTAGTAAATATAAAATAGGAAACAACATAGAAACTTTAAAAGCAGAAAGAACATTTGATAAATATTTTGGTATTAATCAAGAAAGCCTTAAAGATGCAGTAATAAAAGGACAGGATAAGACTTTTACAATTAATGTTAAATGGTTAGATAATGGTGAAAATGAACTATCTTCTAACATTATTAAGGTGATTGTAAAAGCAGAAAATATAACTTTATATAATAGTAGTGATGATACTCAAATATGGAATAAAGATATTGCTAAAGCATTAAAAGCAGAAAATAAAGATACTAAATTAAATGTTGATAATACAGAATTATCTTCTAAAATAAAAGAGAATGGTAAAAAAGCAGAAAAAGATGAAACATATAAAACAGGTTCTAGTGATATAGTATTAGGAACTACTATTGTTTCAATTATTTGTTTAGTTGGAATTTATTTTATAAAAAAATAATTATATAGTAGAGAAAATTTATGAAAAAAGGTAAGTATTATAAAAGAAAAAAGAAAAATATTATACTTAAAATATTAATATTATTTTTTGTTATAAGTACTCTAATTACAATATATTATCTATATAACCAAAATAAAAATCAAAATGAAAATAAAGAGTTAGATGAATATATTAAGTAAGATTACGAAATTGAAGATAAAATAACAGATAGGATGATAAAAGTAGAACAACTTCAACAAGAAAATTCAGATGTAATTGGTTGGATAGAAATTGAAAATAGTAATATTAGTTATCCTGTGTTACAATCTAAAGAAAATAATAAATTTTATTTGAATCATAATTATAAAAAAGAATATTCTAAACAAGGTTCTCTATTTTTAGATGAAAAATTTGATTTAGATTTACCGAGTACAAATTATTTGATTTACGGTCATAATAATAGAGGAAACAACGAAATGTTTGCAGGACTTATGAATTATAAGAATGAAAGTTATTATAATACACATAAAAATATAAGATTTACAACAAATCGAGAAGATTCAATTTATGATATTTTAGCTGTATTTTATTCAAGAGTATATTATAAAAATGAAACAAATGTATTTCGATACTATTACTTTGTAAATGCAAAAAATGAAGAAGAATATAATGATTTTGTAAAAAATGCAAAAGAGGTAAGTATTTATGAAACAGGAGTGAATGCCTCGTATGGTGAGCAACTATTAACATTATCTACTTGTGAATACTCACAAGTAGATGGTCGCTTTGTTATTGTGTCCAAGAAAAAGAATACACAATAGTAAAAAATACTATTATAATAAAAATTATAATAGTATTTTTATTTAAAAGGTTGAAATTAACATAATTATATGATACTATTATATAGTAAAATTTCAATAAGCTAGAGAATAATATCTTTAGTAGCATTTTGCCATCCTCCATAAAAGGAGTGATAATAACATGAAAACAATTGAAATTACAACTGATGAGCTTAATAAAATTGTACAAGCAGCTATGAAAATGGAAATTCCAAAAGAAGAAGAACAGAAGAATAAAATTTTCTTTAAAATTGGAAGAACTAGAAGAGCAAAAGGTTGGACTTATGAAGAGTTATCTAAAAAGTCAGGTGTAGAAGAAGAAGCTATCATGAAAATGGAAGCGATGATAGCTAACCCACAATTAATTGATGTTATAAAAATTTGTAATGCACTTGATCTTAATGTAACTGCTAACTAAATGCAAATGCGGATGGCTAAAAGTAGCAAAAGAGACATTGAAAAATGTCTCTTTTAATATTCTTTGTTTCTTACTAAAAAATATAGAAGTAGGCTGAACAGTAAAAATATACTTCTTATATTTTTAAGCAATTGCCATAAAATACTTGAAAAAGTGCACAAAAAAAGGTAAAATAGATAAAAAGTTTTTAATAAATGGGAGAAAATAATATGTATTTAATTGTAGGTTTAGGAAATCCAGAAAAAGATTATGAAAACACTAGACATAATATGGGATTTCGCACTATAAATCATTTAGCAAAACAATATAATATTGAAATAAATAAAAACAAATTTAAAGGATTATATGGAACAGGTATTATAGAAAATCAAAAAGTTTTATTATTAAAACCACAAACATTCATGAATTTAAGTGGAGAATCCATAAAAGAAGCAAAAAATTTTTATAAGATTGATATAAATAATATAATTGTAATTTATGATGATATAGACATTGATATAGGCATTATAAAAATAAGAAAAAAAGGTGGAGCAGGTTCTCATAATGGAATGAAATCTGTAGTTGAAGAACTTAATAGTCAAGATTTTCCAAGAATTAGAGTAGGAATAGGAACACCAGAAAATAAAGCTGATTTAGTTAATTATGTTTTAGGTTATATACCAGAAGAAGAAAGAGAAAAGCTAGATGAAGCAACAAAAAAAGCAAAAGATGCTATTGTTGAAATATTAAAAAATGGTATAAATACAGCTATGAATAAATTTAATTAATTATAAGAATAGGAAGGTAAAAATGACAGAATTATTTGTAGAAACAAACAATGAAAATAAAAAAATAGGAATAGTCGAAGATAAAAAAATAATTGAATATTATGAAGAAGATAGTGAAGTTAAAAGAAGAGAAGGCAATATATATATAGGAATAGTAAAAAATATTATAAAAGGAATGCAAGTAGCTTTTGTAGATATTGGAACAGAAAAAAATGCTCTTATTCATTTAAAAGATTTATTACCTAAAATTGATGAAACAAAAGAAAATTATGATAATACTGTAAATATTTCTGATATTGTAAAAATAGGACAAAAGCTATTAGTACAAGTAAAAAAAGACAGTAATAAGCAAAAAGGAGCTAGAGTTTCTACACATATCAATTTAGTAAGTAAATATATAGTTTTACTACCTAATACCAATATAATAACAATTTCTAAAAAGATAGAAAATGAAGAAGAACAAGAAAGACTAAAAAAGTTAATAAAAGCTAATATAAGTGAAGGATATGGAGCCATTATAAGAACATCAGCAGAAGGAAAAGATGATGAAATAGTTAAAGATATAGCAAAAACAGAATATAAATGGAAAAACATTATAGAAACAAATATTAATTTAAATTTAGATGAGCCAAAACTTTTATATAATAGTGAAAACATAATAGATAAAATGCTAATAGATTTGCCAAATAATAAAATAAGTAAAATTATTGTAAATAATGAAAGTGATTATAAATATTTTGAAAGAATAAAAAAAGAAAATATAGAATATAAAAATTTATCAATAGAAATAAAAGAAGATATATTTAATATATATGAACTAAATAAACAGATTGAAAAAATTAGAAATAGGAAAATATGGCTAAAATGTGGAGGATTTATAACAATTGATAAAACAGAAGCATTAACAGCAATTGACGTAAACACAGGAAAATATACAGGAACTAAAGGCTTAGAAGAAACGATATTTAAAGTAAATAAAGAAGCAACAATAGAAATAGCAAGACAATTAAGATTAAGAGACATAGGTGGGATTATAATAATTGACTATATAGATATGGACAAAAATCGAAATAAAGAAGAGATTGAAAAATTACTAAAAACAGAATTAAAAAAAGATAGATCTAAAACTCAAGTAGAGGGATTTACAAAATTAGATTTAATGGAATTAACAAGAAAACATATATGTAGTCATAAATAATAAATATATACTATTAGAAGGAGAAAAAATGAAGGTAGGATTTGTTTCATTAGGATGTAGTAAAAACTTAATTGATACAGAAACCATAATTGGATTATTCAGAAAAAATAACTTTGAGATAGTAAATGATGAGTCTAAATCAGATATTATAGTAATTAATACATGTGGTTTTATTGATACTGCAAAAGAAGAAGCTATTAATACAATTCTTGAGATGGCAGAATATAAGAGAAAAAACTGTAAATATTTAATAGTGATGGGATGTTTAGTACAAAGATATTATAATGACTTAGTAAAATTACTACCAGAAGTAGACTTATTTATAAAAATTGATGAATATGATAAAATATGGAAAAATATAGAAAATCTAATTAACGGAAATAGGATAAATAAAGAAAAAAGAGAATATAAAAAAATTTCTGAAATACCCAAAATGCCAATGTTTACTCAAGATCAATTTTTAAATAGAACAATTACCACAGGAAAAAATTTTGCATATTTAAAAATTGGAGAAGGTTGTAGTAATAGGTGTACATATTGTGCAATTCCATATATTAGAGGTCCATTTGCAAGTAGAAAGATGGAAGAAATAATAGAAGAGGCAAAAGAACTAGCAAAAAAAGGAATAAAAGAAATAATAATTATTGCACAAGATACTACTAAATATGGAATCGATATTTATGGAGAAAGTAAACTTTCAGAATTATTAGAAGAAATAAGTAAAATAAAAGAGATTAAATGGATAAGATTTTTATATTCCTATCCAGAAGGAATTACAGATAAATTAATAAAAGTTGTTGCAAATAATGATAAAATAGCTAAATACTTTGATATTCCCATACAACATATTTCAAATTCTATATTAAAGAAAATGAATAGAAAAACAAATAGGGAACAGATAGAAAATTTACTATTAAAAATAAGAAAGGAAATTCCAGATGTTACTTTAAGAACAAGTCTAATTGTTGGGTTTCCTGGTGAGACAAAAGAAGATTTTAATGAATTACTAAAATTTATACAAAAAATTAAATTTGATAAATTAGGAGTTTTCAAATATTCAAAAGAAGAAGGAACTCCTGCAGCAAGATTACCAGATCAAATTCATGGAAATACTAAAAAGTCTAGATATAATCAAATTATGGAAAAACAACAACATTTTTCAAAAGAAAATTTAGAAAAGAAAATTGGAAAAACTTATGAAGTTCTAATAGAATGCACTTCATTTGATAAAAAGTTTTTAATAGGAAGAACTATAAGTGATGCACCAGATATAGATGGATTAGTGTATATAAAGAATACAAATATTGCAAAAAATATAATAAATTCTTTTATAAAATGTAAAATAATAAATGTAAAAAATTATGATTTAATTGCAGAAATTGTAGTATAGGAGGAAAAAGTGGATAGAGATTTTGATAAAGAAGATATAGTAAATAAATTAAGAGAGTTAAGAGATAAAAGAGATTTTGAATTAAATAGTGATACAAATAAGGTATTAGATGTAAAATATTTAGGAAAATTAAAGGATGGAAGAAATATCTTTCTAATTATAGAGCAGAAATTAGATGAAGAAGGTAATAAAATAAATATTGAAAGATATTGTACTGAAGATGGAGAAGTATTAGCTCGGGAATAATAAAAGTGATAGCTATGATTATATTATTCCAAATGAAAAACATGCAAAAGATAAAGGAATAATAGATGAGTTAAATAAATTTGATAAAGAAAAAGCTATCAGTTTAAATGAATTAGAACAAGATAGACTAGAAAATATAGCAAAAGTACTTGAAATAAAGCCAGATGAAATAGATGAACTTGCAGAATTAAGTGAGGAAGAAATAGAAGAAGCTGAACAAAAATTAGATGATAAGGAAAATGACGAAATTTTAGAAGAAAATGAATTAAAAGAAATATCAAAAAAATCAGAAATACATGTTAATCAAAAAGTAACAGATAGAGATACTATAGGTTCTTTATTAAATGTACAAGGAAAAGGATATAAAAAAATTGCTGTAGTGTACTCTAAAAGTTTACAACAAGATAGTAATTCAACAACATTTTCATTTGTAGGAATAAAACAAGATGGAACAGCAGAAAAAATAGAAAGTTTACAACAAATTGGTGGAACAAATCCAAATAAACAAGTGTATAAATTAAATAATGATGGATCAGATATAGAAGATGAGAAAATGAATTCTATTTATACAATAAAAGGAAAGAGAGAAAATCAAATAGCAGTAAAAATGGGAACAATGGGAATAATAGAAACATCTTTAATTCGTTCACCAAAACATGATAACAAAGAAGCAGTAGGAATTCCAATTCAAAATAAATATAATATGAATCCTACAACAAGAGAAACAAGAGAGTTTATGAATGATCAAAGAAATCCTAGAATGAATGAAGAAATAGATAAAATACATGAACATAAAAAACATGATTGTAAAGATATTACTATAAATGATATAAAAGATGATTTAAGTGATGATACACATTTGCATAATAGCATTGATATAGAGTATTTAAATAAAATGGCAAGTCAAATTTTAGAAAATGAAGAAATATCTAAAGTATATAATAGACAAGATGTGATAAAGAAAATACAAAGTAATATACAAATAAAAGAACAAGAAGGGGTTTTGGCTAATACAGAGGAAATTGTAGAAGAGGTAGAAAAACAAATGGAAGCAGATGCGCGGTAAAGAACATCAAAGAGATGTAAATGATTTTTAATATTAAGTAAATAATTATAAAAAGGATTTTAAAAGTCTTAGATATAAAATATCTAAGACTTTTTATACAGGTTCTACATGAACTACAGTCTTATAAACTTTATCTAATTTATTAACATCTTTTTCTAAGTTATCAGCTAATTTATGGCTTTCAAAAGTAGACATATTACCATCTAAACTAATTGTTATAAATATTAAATGCTTATCTCCAACAGGTGTAGAAATTATATCTAAAACATTTTGTATTTCTTTATAAGAATAAGTAATATTAAAAATATTTTGTTTTGTTTTATCATCTATGCTTATATCCATTAAAACATTATAACTTTCAATAAATATTGTAACACCAGTATAACAAATCCATATAGAAATTCCTATACCTACAATACTATCAAACCAATAAATATTAAATAGTGTAAGTAAAACAGAAATAAGGGTAAAGGTTGTAACAACACAATCATTTCTATGATCTTTCATATTTGCTTCTAATAGAATAGAAGGATTTTTTTTATAAATTTTTTTGGTGTATAAATATAAAGAAAATTTAATTACAATTGTAGATATACATACAATAACTAAAAACCATGAAAACTTTAATTTACTTCCAAAAATTAAGGTTATTATTGAATCATATAAAAGTTTAGCAGATACAAGTATCATGGAAATACTAATAAACATGGAAAAGATATATTCTGCCTTACCATGTCCTAAATTATGGTCTTCATCATTAGGCACACTAGAAATTTTGTTTCCTATGAATGTCATAAGTGATGCAAAAATATCTCCAGCACTATTTACACTGTCTGCAATCATAGCCTGACTTTTAGTAACAAATCCAACTATTGCTTTTATTATTAATAAAAAGATATTTCCTATTATTCCATATATACCAGCTTTTCTTGTTGTTTCAAATTTTTTATCCATAATAATTACTCCTTAACTTATTCTTATGATTATAACATGTATAATATTAAAAATTCAACTAATAATTCTTTTTAATTTCAATATTTTTAGCAATCGAATTATTTTTAAGTGATTGCTATATTTTTATTTACAATCTATATTATATATAGTATAATTTTAGAAAATATTAAAATAGTAAAAAGAGATATATAATATTTAAAGAAAAGAGATAAAAATGAAAGATAAAGTAGATGTATTACTTGCAACATATAATACAAATATTGAATATTTAAAACAGCAGATAGAAAGTATATTAAATCAAACATATAAAGATATTAAGCTTATTATTAGTGATGATAATTCAACTAATGAACAAGTAAAACAAGTTTTAAAAAATTACGAAAAAAAAGATGTTAGAGTAAAGCTTTATTTTCAAAATGACAATTTAGGATATATTAAAAATTTTAATTTTTTATTACAACAATCAGATGCAAAATATATAATGTTTTCAGATCATGATGATATATGGTATGAAAATAAAATTGAGAAAACTTTAGAAAAGATAAAAAATGAAAATGTAGATTTAGTATATTGTAATTCTCACCAGATAGATGAAAAGGGTAATATAATAAAAGATAGTTATTTTAAATACAAAAATGTACCGTTAATAAAAGGACATAGTAAACTAGCAATTTCTAGGTGCATAGGTATAGGGTGTTCACAAATGTTTACGAAAGACATTAAAGAAAGAATAATACCATTTAAAAATCAAGTTATGGCACATGATTGGCTTGTAGCTTTTATTGCAAATGAAAATAATGGGATAGATTATATTCATGAGCCATTATTTGGGTATAGATTACACAATACAAATGTATTTGGTGGAAGAAGTTTTGGTCAAAATTTGAATAAATGGAAAGAAAGATATGGTAATAGTTATAATGATTATTTAAAATGTAGAAAAGAAAGTATAATAGATAAAGCTTATCTTAATGGGGCTAAAATGTGTAAGGAATATTGTAGTAATGAAACAGATAAAAAATTTATTGCTGATTTGATAAAGTATTATGAAGGATTAAAGAAATCTAAATATATTAATTTTCATATAATAAAATATTTTAAATTTTTATATGGAAAAAATTTATTTAAGAAGATGTTAAAAGAAATAATTAGTTTCCATTTTCCATTATTAGGCTATATTATTTACAGAATTTGAGTATAAGTAATAAAGAATATATTCCACAAAATTTTGCTTATATAAAATTTTGTAGATAAACAAAAACGCAGACTTTAAAAATATTATTAATGTCTGCGTTTGTTCTTATTCATATAAATCTTTAATTAGAACATCTTTTTCTTCGAAATTATCAATAAATCCAATTTTTGCAACAGTATCATTAACTCCCTGAATCCATACAGAACGATTATTATAAAAAACATCACATTTTTCATCATTATTTAAAATATTATTAATTCTATTTAAATCCATAAAAAATTCCTCCTTTGTGGATATTTATTAATTTAATTATATCCAAATAATAATTATTTATAACTTATCTATATGGAAATTTCTAAAAAATATGATGACCAAAACAATATTTAATTTTGAATAAATTTGTAATAATTTTTTATATAACAAAAAAAGAGCTGTTTATGCTCTTTTTACTTTTCCATTTTTTAAACATTTAGCACATACATGGATTTTTTTAATTTCACCATTAATATCAGCTTTTACAGTTCTTAAATTTGGTTTCCAAGTACGTGGAGATCTTTTACTTATATGAGAACGAGTTATGCTAAGTTTATTTCCATGACTAGCTGTTTTTTCACAAATTTCACATTTTGCCATATCTAAATTGCACCTCCTAAATAATTAAAAATAAATTGACTGCTTATAAGTTTATCATAAATTTTATGAAAAAACAAGTATTTTTTCATAAATATAAAAAAAACTTGCAAAATAGGAAAAATGTGGTATAATAAAAAAGCTTATGTTTTAAAGAAAGGATTGAAAATAATGAATTGTAAAGAAGAAAAAACAAAAAATGCAAACGAAGTGAAATTAGAAATAATAGTAGAAGCTGAAAAATTTGATGAAGCAATAAAAAAAGTATATTTTAAAAGTGCTAAATATTTTAATATACCAGGTTTTAGAAAGGGTAAAGCTCCTATACAAATAGTAGAAAAATATTATGGAAAAGAAATATTCTATGAGGATGCGTTTAATGAAGTAGCTCAAGAAGCATTAGAAAAAGCAGTAGAAGAAAAAGATATTAAAGTAGTAAGTAGACCTGATATTGATGTAAAACAAATAGAAAAAGGAAAAGATTTAATATTTACAGCTATTATGCAAACAAAACCAGAAGCAGAACTTGGAAAATATAAAGGTGTAGAAATAGAAAAAATAGAATATCCAGTAAAAAAGGAAGATGTTGACCATGAATTAGGACATATGCAAGAACACAATGCAAGAATTATTTCAATAGAAGATAGACCAGTTGAGAGTGGAGATATTGCAACAATAGATTTTGAAGGGTTTGCTGATGGAAAAGCTTTTGAAGGTGGTAAAGCAGAAGGACATGAATTAGAAATAGGAAGTAACACATTTATTCCAGGATTTGAAGATCAAGTAATTGGAATGAAAATAGATGAAGAAAAAGAAATAAAAGTAACATTTCCAAAAGAATACTTCTCAAAAGAATTAGCTGGGAAAGATGCAACTTTTAAAGTAAAACTTCATGAAATAAAAAAGAAAGAATTACCAGAATTAGATGATGAATTTGCAAAAGATGTTAGTGAATTTGATACTTTAAAAGAATTAAAAGCTGATATAAAAGCAAAACAAAAAGAGCAAAATGATCAAAGAGCAAAAACAGAAACACAAGATGCTGTAATAAAAGCAGTATGCGAAAAGATGAAAGTAGAAATTCCATCAGGAATGATAGAATTAGAAGTTGAAAATATGCTAAAAGATATTGAACAAAGATTATCATATCAAGGACTAAAATTAGAACAATATCTTCAAATGATGGGAAAAACAGAAGAGGAAATAAAAAAAGAATATGAACCACAAGCAATTGATGGAATAAAATCAAGATTAGCTATAGAAGCAGTAATAAAAGCAGAAAAAATAGAAGCAACTAAAAAAGAAATAGATGACAAAATGAAAGAAATGGCTGAAAACTATGGTAAAAAAGATGATAAGGAATTCTTAAAAAACGAAAATGTAAGAAAATATATAAAACAAGGAATTGAATCTGAAAAGGCATTAGATTTTCTAGTAGAAAATGCAAAAATAAAATAGTAATAATAAAAGTTGAGATTAAAGTAAATAAAAAATTCTCAACTTTTTTATATATTTTTAAACAATCGCCAAGGCAGATTTTTTAAAACATAATTTGAATTTTATGTAAAAATATGTTATAATATGTTTATAACAATTAAAATATTACATTTAGGAGGTAGAGTTATGTTAGAAGCGAACGTTTCCCCAATTTTTCGGAACAAAATTGATGATGGAGTTTTTAACTTTGATGTAGTACTTATTACAACCGATAAGTTATTTTCTTTACTGATTGGATATTGTGTTGTAAATACAAAAACAAATAATTTTTATGTAAATGTAAATGCATCTGTTACAATGTCAAATGTAGAAACGAAAATGATAGGAGAAATTGCTTTAGAAGATGCAAAAAAATTGGAAAATGTTGTTTTATCATAACAATAAACCAAAAAGGCGTTCAGTTTGAACGCCTTTAAACATATAACTAATATTGATTTTTTAATATAGAAATAATAAGTATAAAAAATGTACAACAAACTTACCAAAATTTGCACAATAAAATTTAAAATGTGCAAAATTACTATATAATAAAAATTTTTATTTAGTAAAAATCCTTATAACTTAATATTTTTTATAAAAACTCAAGTAAATATATAAAATTTTATAAAAACTCTTGTTTATATTTGAAAATAATGGTATATAATTAAGATAGGAAAAAATAATATAGAAGTATATTATAAATTTTAATTACATAAGGAGGAAAATTTATGTTAGAAAAAAATAGTTTAGTACCATATGTTATTGAACAAACAAGTAAAGGAGAAAGATCATATGATATTTTTTCAAGATTACTAAAAGATAGAATAATATTTTTAGGAGAAGATGTTAATCCAACAACATCTAGTT
>CANTHA010000027.1 GCA_947653375.1 uncultured Clostridium sp.
CATACAAAAGATAAAGAAGGAAAAGATATTGATAAAATATGTTGTAGAGATTTTTGGAAAGGTAGAGATAGTTATAGACAATTACAAAATGCTTTTCATAAATATATAACTTCAAAAGGGTTTGATTTAGAGCGAGGTTTACCAGTAGAAGAAACGGGAGCTAAACATGAAAAAATAGAAGATTTAAAGAAATTGACTAATTTTGAAAATACTAAAAAAGTATTAGATAATCTAAAACTAGAGTTACCAGAAACTCCAGATATAAATGATATTAAACTAATAAAACTTAATAGAGAAAAAGTGGAAAATGAAATTATTAAGCCAAAAGATAATATGATAGAAAAACTATATAATGAAAAAGTTTCTTTACAAAAGGAATTATTAAAACAAGTCAATTTAGTTAATGAGGCTGAAAAATACCAAAAAGAAAGAGATTTCATACTTGCTGACAATAAAGAATTACACAATACTGTAGAACATTTAGAACACGAATATAAAAAGAAAAATAATACTCTTGATTTGAATTTTGAAAATAGAAAAAGAGAATTAGAGCAAGATTTTCAAAATAAAGAATTTGACATTGAATATAAATATAAAAACAAAATTAGGTCATTAGAAAAAGAAAATACCCATTTACACAAGATTATTGATAAATTTTATGAAACTGTTGATAAATTTATAGTTTGGATTTGCCATAAATTTGGTATTGGCGAATCTAAAGAATTGGTCAAAAATTTTGAAGAAGAAACTCACTCTTTCATTGATCCAGTAAAACAAATTAAACATGAAGAAAGAGAAAAAGAGTGGGATTTAGAAAGATAAGACAGGGTTAATAAATTCCCTGCCTTATAGTCTATTTATGAAAAATCAATTTAATCTTACTAATAATTTTACTAAAGAATGATTCTTTGTAAGTAGCCATTTCTGTATTTTCTTTTTGTGTTTCAACATATTCAGTAGGTTTTTGTCTGTCTTTAAATATATTGTCAGGATTATATTTTTCTCTTAATTCTTCTTGGTATTTTATCTCATTGTTACTTAATGTTTTTTCTAATTTAACTCTTTCTATATCATCACATATAAAATCTTTATATAATACTGTCAAAATTTCTTTTGTAGTTGGTAATAAGTCTTGTTTTTCTAATGGTAGTGATTTATCAATAGTCCAATTATATTCTCGTGATTTATTATTTTCAAAATAACTAATAAATTTCTTTGGTATTCTAGCTTTCAAGTTTGGTTCCATATATCTTAATATTTCATTTATTTGGTAAAGCGAATTTGAATATTCTATATTTTCCATACTATTCTCCTTTTTCTTCTGATTTATCTTTGTCATTTTCTCTATCAGGGTGTAACCATTTTCCTATTTTATCTCTTAATGATGAAGAACTTTTCTCTACTGTTTCTGTTCTTTGTTCTGATGCAATTTGCTCTAAAGCTTCTTTATCAGCTAAATATCGTAAATCTTCTATTTCTTGTCTATGGCGATATAATCCTAATTCTTCTAATAAATATGTTTCAACATCTTCTTGACTATGACTTTTAGCATATTCTGCATATTCTTGTGATTGAACAACTGGTACTAAAGCCTTAATTTCATCACCTTTCAAGCGACATAGTTTGTGCATACAAAGAGCATCTAAATCTTCTCTTCCTTTTGAAGTGTCAATAATTTCTAAATAAAATTTAGGTACTATTTCTCCGTTTAAGGTTAGTTTCTAAATCACTAATTTGAACATTCCAAAATTCTGCTGGATATTTACTTCCTTCAAGTATACAACTTTCTCCATGCAATCCTTCTTTTTGTAAATATTCTGTATATTCTTTTTGAAATTGTCTTGCCATTTCATCACGATGATCCACTAATTGTTTATTCATAAGGTCTTCTTGAGTTAATTGGTCTAATAATACAAATGATAGTCCTCTATCTTTAAACATAAAACTATAATCACTTGAAATTGCAACATTTCCTTTTTGCATTTCAGCATACAATGTTTTTATCAATTCACTACTTTGTTCATTTGTAGATATTAAATCGAAATTTCCTCCACCATTGAAACCAGCATACCATAAAGCAACTACTTCAGGAGAATCTACATTAGCACCAAGTTTTGACATAAATTCTTCATTGCGTTTTCTATCATCATTATTGATATATCTATCCATAATTTCATGTCTTTCTTCTTCGGTTTTTCTCATTAAACTTGCATAATTCCATTCATCATTTGTTAACCAAACTTTTCCATCACTAAATTCCATTAAATTAATAGCTTGAGGATTTTCAACGATTTCTCCATTAAATGGATGATTTTTATTTTTATCTATAATCTTTTTAGGTTTCATTTGTTCTGTACCTGTATAACCAGATTCATGTTCAGCATAAAAACCATATCCTGCATTAAATCCAACTAATTTGCCATCTCTTTTTAAGACTTCTTGTCCATGATAAGCATATCTACCCATATTTATTTCTCCTTTGCTTTAAATACTGTTCATTTATTGCGTATTTTTATGTAATTTATATCACAATATTTTATTTTTTGCAATGAATATTGCATTTGTCATAAAAATTTAATATTTTTGTAATATTTCTTCTCTGTTAAATTCTTTTTCTAAAAATTGTGCTTGTTCTTTTGTTAAGTTATTATTTACAACTGCTAATTTCAATAATGATTTTATATTCTCCCATTTCATACATTTAGAATAGCCTTTTGCAGTCAATTCAACGTAATCTACAATCTCTTCAAATATATAGTATGGCACACAAAATTCTTTATTTAGTTGCTCCATCTTGTACTTCTCCTTTTTCAATGTAATTAAGTATAAAAATATAATAAAGTGTTAACACTTATAAATATAACACAGAAAAATATTAAAATCAATACATATAAAAAATGAAAGTGGGAATAAATATGTCATTAATTGCAAGATTTGATGGAAATATGAATGTAATAGGAAGATTACTAAAAGAATATAGAATTAAGAAAGATTTATCTTATGAAAAACTTTCTGCAAAATTAGAGTTAATGGGTATTAGTATTCATAAGCAAAGTTTGTATGATATTGAAAATAATAAAAGAACTGTAAAAGATTATGAACTATTTGGAATTGCTTATGTTCTAGGAATAGATGTTAATGACTTATTAAAAGATATAAGAAAAAAATTCTAAAAATTGAGTTTAAAATGAATTTTAAAAAATCGTTTGACATATAATAGAGTTGGTGCTATAATAATAATAGCTTAAGCAAATCGTAGGATGTCACGAGATTTGCACCGAGATATGTACCCGCATATCTCTTTTTTATGTTTTTAGGCATAAGAAAAGAGCGGTACCCAGCCGCTCTCAAAGATTATTCTTTGTTTGTGTCTTGGCTTTCATTGTTATTATTACTTAAAAGCAATAAAACAATTAGTCGCCAGATTAGCTCATAGGATGTCATTCCTTTTACACCTCCCTTCTGCAGGGATTATCCTTATGTAAGGACTTTTCTAGTATACTTTATTTTCTAATATTTTACAATAAATTTTTAAATATTTTATAAATTATTTATTTTCGACTAGCCAATTATAAACTTCATCTTCAGTAAGTTTACCTTTTTTTGCTTTATTTATTTTGTCTCTAGCTTCTTTTTTCCATTGTTCAAATTCTTTTTGAATAACTTTACTTTCTTTGTTTCTATAAGCTATCATAAATTTTTGTTGATAAATTCTTCTATATAATGCTTGTATTTTGTTGTTTTCTAAATTCTTCCTGTATTGTTCTCCTGCACCTTTTTCTTTACAAGTTGGACTTTGATCTACATTTGCTAAATCACAATATATTTCGTTTTGTCTATAATTCGGTATAAAATATCTGCCACAATTTAAACAAGTCTTAATTTGTAAATTCTCGTGTCTTACAATTTGGTCTAATACAGCAAAACATATACTTGTTAAATTTTTACTTGTATAAACATTGTGTAATTCTAATTTTTGATTTTTGTTTTTTATTCCTTCTATTAACTTATTCAATGTGTCGTAATGATATTTATTATGTATGTTTATGTAATTATCAGTTATAATCTCAATATCTTGTGAATATGTATAAAAATCACTGTCCTTTATTGTATATGCAATAAACTTGGCTAGTTTATCTTCTTCATCTTTTAATTCTTCATTTCCATTTAAATTATAAACAAAATCTACACATCTTTTAAAATTATCTTGCCATTCAATAAACCTATCGCTACCTGTATCATAAATATCTTTTATAATTCTCATAAATTCTGCATCATCTATTTCTTCATCTTTTATATATGAATATGGCACATAATCTTTTACCAATTCATAACCATAAGCAAAAAAGAAAGTATTATATGCAGTTTCATAAGTTGTAAAATCAGCATTTAAAAAGTTTATTAAAATAGAACCTATACTCTCTACATAATGAACATATATAGTAGAAGGCTGTCTTCTAATTTGTTTCTTCTTATTTAATTTTGTTTTTGATATATCTTTTTCTAATTTCAAACATAATCTAGTTTCTTCTTCTGGCTTTATTCTTTCTCTACTTACATTATATAAGTATAATGGTGTTGAATAATATTCTTCCTTTTCTTCAAAATTAAACCATAAGTAGAAGTCTTCATGTATGTTTGCACGAGGTAATTCTTTCATAATTTTTTACCTTAATTCCTTTCTTGTAAAAAATATTAAAAATATTTTTCAAATGTGTTGACAAATAAAATTATCGATGGTACAATAACAATATCAATTCATGATTTCAAATGTGTTTACAATATTATTGTACTACTATCAATAAAAGTTGTCAAGCGATAACAAAAGTTTATTTAATTTAGTTATTCAAAGGAATAACTAATAGGCTTTTTATGTTCAAAATCTTGCAAACAAAAAGTCAACCGCATTGGGAAGGAGGTATTTAAGGTTGGAAAATCAAGAGAACATTTTAGACTTATACTATAATAAACATCTTAAACAAAAAGATATTGCAACAATGGTCGGTGTTTCTAAACAATATGTTTCAAAAGTAGTAAAAGCAGATAGCAGATGTAAAGAAGAAAAGCAAACTCGTAAAGATAAAAATGCTATTAAGCGAAAAGACTATATGAAAGAATATTTTAAAAGTTATGATAGACCGACGAGAGAAGATAATTCTTACGAACAACTACAAGCATTATTATATCAAGATTCATTAGAATTATCATATTCTAATAGCAATATAAATGATTATGCTTTTGCAAAATATAATTCTAGTATTTATCACAGAGATAAAAATGGAAATTTAAGACTTAACAAAGGTATAAAAGTTGGTAATGATGTTCCAAAAACAATAAATATGAACATTCCTATTCCAACCCAAAAATACAAATATAGATGTTATAGTATGTAATTAGAAAGGGGTTTATTTTATTATAAGCCTTTTCGTTTTTTAATTTTTAAGGAAGGAGGACTAGCAAAATGGGTACTATTAAAGAAAACTATGATCTAATGTTTACTTCATATCCAGATTTAGTAGATGTTGTTCAATTAAAAGAAATGCTAAACATTGGCATAACTCTTGCTTATAGATTAGTAAGAGAAAAAACTATCCCATCATTAAAAGTTGGTAGAGAATATAAAATACCAAAAAGAAATGTGATAGCATATTTAACAAATCAAAATTAAGCCGTTGCCATTTATTTAGGTAATGGCTCTTTATTTTTATTACACAAATTAACTAGACTTAAATGTAATTACATGGTATTATACAGACAATATCAATAGTAAGTTAAATTTAAGCTGTTATAGAAAAGGAAGGAGTAAAAAATGATAGATGTAACAGGTAGCTTACAAATTAAAAATAAAATATATCAAGCAGTTTTAAGTTATAAGCAAGATAACAAATGGAAAACAAAATGGGTTTCAACTAAAATTCCAGCAGTAAAAGGAAATAAAAAACAAGCACAAGCAAAACTTGAAGAAATAAGAATACAATTTCAAGAAGAAATAAATAGCGATAATATTGAAGATGAAAAAATATTATTTATAGACTATATGAAAAAATGGCTAAAAATGATAAAAGCAAGTGTTGAAGAAACAACTTATAATGGCTATAAAGGTGTTGTAAATGGAAGATTAGCAGATTATTTTAGTGAAAAAAATATAACTTTACAAGATATTAAGCCAAAACACATCCAAGAATTTTATCAATATTTATTAGATGAAGGACTTTCTGGAAATACGGTTAAGCATTATCACGCCAATATAAGAAAGGCATTACAATATGCTATGAAAACAGATATTATTTTATCTAATCCTGCTGATAAGGTTGATCTACCAAAAATTGAAGAATATAAACCAAAATTTTATACAAGTGATGAAGTTAAAACATTGCTAAATGAAGTTATTGGTACAAAATTAGAAATTCCTGTAATGATAGATTGCTTTTATGGTTTTAGGCGAAGTGAAGTAATTGGTCTGAAATGGAGTGCTGTTGATTTTGAAAAAGACACTATCACAATTAATCATACCATTACACAATCAAATGGAAAATTGATTATAAGAGATAAAACAAAAACAAAATCTAGCAAAAGAACTTTACCTTTAGAGCCTATTGTAAAATCGTTCTTACTTGAATTAAAAGAAAAACAAGAAAAGAATAAACAATTATGTGGAAATAGCTACAATCAAGATTATTTAGAATATATATGTGTAGATGATGGTGGCAATATTATTAGACCAGACTATGTAACAGAAACTTTCTTAAAATTGTTGAAAAAGAAAAAATTAAAGATTATTCGTTTTCACGATTTAAGACATACTTGTGCTAGTATTCTTTTGAAAAATGGTGCAAATATGAAAGAAATTCAAGCATGGCTTGGACATTCAAATTATAATACTACTGCTAACTTATATGCACATTTAGATACAAGCAGTGTAAATGATGTTGGAAAAGTAATAACAAATGTATTTGGCACAAAAAAAGAAGTAGCCACTGCAATATAAACTACTTCAAATTTTTTAGATATTTTTTTAGATGCTACTAAAAAACATCAATTTTTCAGTGCAAATTAGTGTTTGGTGGCTTCAAGTGGAATCGAACCACTGACACGGAGATTTTCAGTCTCCTGCTCTACCAACTGAGCTATGAAGCCATAAGATTGCACCAAAGATTTTCAGTCCTTTGCTCTACCAACTGAGCTATAAAGGCATTTTCCAACTATAAGTTTTAAATTTTTTAAAATAGTTTAGTATTTTAAAAATCTTCTACCATTTTTTAATATATAATAAAAATGGCGACCCGGAACGGGCTCGAACCGTCGACCTCTAGCGTGACAGGCTAGCGTTCTAACCAACTGAACTACCGGGCCGTAAAATGGCTAATAGTATTTAATAAATGGTGGTCGCTACAGGGCTCGAACCTGTGACCCCCTGCTTGTAAGGCAGATGCTCTCCCAGCTGAGCTAAGCGACCATTTCTTTCGACGAAATTTATTATACTAATTATTTATATAATTGTCAATAGTTTTTTTTACATTTTAAAAACATTTTTTTATTTTAATTAGAACTAGAAACTTTTTAAACGTTTTACTTATCAAAATATGTACTTTCTTCTTGTAAATTTTCAAATTTTTGTTGTCTTAATATTTCATAAGTAATTATAGCAACTGAATTCGATAAATTTAATGACCTTAATGTTGGTAGCATTGGTATTCTTATTGTTTTTGTATTTAAATGTTTTTCCAAAAGACACTCTGGTAAGCCTTTTGTTTCTTTTCCATACAAAATGAACACTTCATCCATTTTTGAATAATCCATATCTGTATACTTAGTCTTTCCTTTCGTTGTAGCAAAAAACATATTATTATTTTCTGGTTGATACTTTTCTAAAAATGCTTCTAATGAATTATGCTCTTCAATTTCTATTTTATCCCAATAATCTAATCCAGCCCTTTTTAATGATTTTTCATCTATCCTAAAACCTAATGGGTGTACTAAATGTAATTTTGAACCTGTTATTGCACAAGTTCTTGCAATATTTCCGTGTATTTTGTGGAATTTCTGGTTCCACCATAACTGTATTTATTTTCAATTTTATTACCTTCCTTTTTATTTTATCTTCATAAAATTTTCTATTATAAGTTCCAATAACTTATGTAAATTCTTTATTACTATCATTTTAAATTAGGTATTTATGTTCTTATAATTCTTATGTCTATTTTCTTATTTTGATGATGCATACCATCCCAAATCAGAAACGGTACTTCTCCTCTCTCGTAACTTTTAGTAGAACAATATGTATTATGATCTGTTACTATCATTAATTTAAAATTGTCTATTGAATTTAATAATTCTCTTATTATTGTTCCTATTACTTCCTTATCTATTTTTTCTATTGCTTTTATTTTCCCTTCCAAATCTCCATTGTGAGAAACTTCATCAGTTAAATTAATATGTAAAAATACAATATCATTGCCATGTTTTATTTCTTCTATTGTTGCTTTCACTTTTTCCTTTAAATCTGTATCAACTCTACCAGTAGCACCTTTAGGACAACTTACTTTCATACTAATTAAATTTCCTAAAGTTCTTAAAAATTTTGATCCCGCTATTAAAGTACCATCTATTCCACACCATTCTTTAAAACTTTTAAAATCTTGTCCATATCCACCTTCTGAAAACACTAATAAATTAATAGGCAATTTGTTTTCTTGTATTCTTTTTTTATTAATAGGATGATTTATTAACATATTATATAGTTCTCTATATGTATCAATTAAAATTTCTTTATCCTTTCCATTGGGTATCAAATCGCATAATTTTTGTTCTTCTAAATTACTAGCATTTTTAAAATTAATATCTATGTTGTGTTTATTAATAAATAACATTAATTTTGTGTTGTGATATATTTTAAAATCTAAATTGTATTTTTCTGCACATTTTAATTTATTAAAAGATATAACCAGTTGTTGTAAGTCTTCCGATGAAATATCTTGAATTGGATATACTAGAGTATCTTTTATGGAAATCAATTTACAAATTATAACATACCTATTATCATTATATTCATAATTCTCAAAATTAAGTTTTGCATTAAATGGTGCAAATTTCATATGTGGCTTTGAAAATCAAATCCTAATAATTCTAAATTTCCATAATAACTATTACAAATACATCCCTCTGGAATAGTATTAACCATGCCTAATTTTGATTTATCAATGATTGAATCTATATAAGGTATCTTTGCATACTCTAATGGTGTTTTTCCTTCTAATTGATCATATTCTTTATCGCCTAATCCATCACATTGAATAATTAACCTTTTCAAATTAACACGTATAATCTAATTATCAAAATATTATATAGATGATTGGATTATTTCTCCTTTCTTTTAAAATTTTATATAATATATTTAGCACTGTGGATTTGTCTCATTTTTTACAGCTTTGACTGGTTGGAAGTGACACCTACCACAGCTTTTTATTTTTATTGTTAATTAGTTAGTTAACGCTTTGACGTTTTATTTTCGTGAATACATAACAGAAAGTTTGTGTGTAAACACTTCCTTTTCATTATATATTTTAAAACTTTTGTTCTTTAGTGTCAATACTTTTATAATTTTTTATTTTATAATTTATACTATTAAACAAATATAATGCTACTCTATTTTGTTCTATTGAATTCATTTCTATAACTTTTGATATAGCAAACATTATGTATGGATAGTTTGCAAAATTAACAGTTGTTGTTCTGTATTCTATATTAATTTGTTTTAGCAAATTATCAAAATATTTATACATTTCTGTTTTGCTATATTTTAAATTTGTATGGCTATAATTATCACACATACATATTGCAAGTCTTAATTTATTTTCTATATCCATGTCTTTTATTATATCAATTAAATAATTCACTTTTTTGTTATTTATAATCTTTCCTCCTTTCTTATTTTTATTTTTGGGGATTGGGGACGAAGTTCCCATATTTGAATTTGGCGTATATCCAAATTCAGTGCTTGCTAGAACAAGATTTTTTTCTAAATCTCATCTTTCTAATTCACTTTTTAAATATATTTTTTCATAAAATTATACTTTTTAAGTTTGTTTATTATATTTAAAATACGCTTGTACTTTATTTTTATCAATTAACTTTATTGTAGCTTTATCATATAAATATAGTTCAATTTCATCAAGTTTAAATGTGCTTTTTAAATATGAAAGCACTTTAAACTGTTCTACCGTTTCTACTTGATTTTTGTTTATATTTTCTTTATTAAGATGCTTCATAATTTGCTTTCTCCTTACCATTTTTGCTTATATGTTTTGGTATTAATGTTAAATTATCTATCATGTTTCCATTTTCAATATGTGGGCAATTTATAACTCCATCTGTATAAAAATGCTCTTGTAATAGCTCTACATATTTTTCTAATTCTTCTTTTGAATATTCTCCAATTTTTTCATCTGAAAATATAAAATAGTCCTTTTTTAATTTTTCTAATTCTGCATGCTCAATTGCTTCTTTATAGATAAACCCAATGTTATTATTTTGCAAAATTTCATATAAATATTTTATATATTCTTTGTACTTTTGGAGATAAACTCTTCTGTAAATTTAACATTTGTTATTTCAATATCATAGTTTTTGTCTCTTTTTATCTCTATGCAATCAATTAATTTTTTTATTAACTCTTGTTTTGTTTTTCTTTTTAGACTATTAAAGATAAATGTAAATGCAATTTTGTTATTAGATATAACTTTGCCATTTTCCACGTTACAATCTAACTTTTTTAATAGTTCTATTGTGTATTCTTTAAAATCATTATTTGGATCAATTTGCTGTTTCTTCTTATTCAAGTTTTCAATTTCTTTTTTAATTACATCGTTTTTATGGTTAATTGTTTCTACATTTAAGGTAGAACTTAAATATAAATCCACTAACTTTTTCTCTTGCATTTTTAACTTTTCAATAGCCTTTTCTATGTCTTTAATATCTTTTGTTTTTGTAGAATTGCATACTATAATTTCACTATCCATCTCATACATATATCTTGTTAATTCATTTAAAACTCTAGCTAATTTTTGTTCTATTTTATCTGAACTATAATGTAATCCTTTTGATTTGCAATTAGGATTTTTGCAAGTTAAATGATAATATACTTTTTCTTTTGGTGTTCCACTATATTTAAAAGAATTTGTAGAAGATAGTATTTTATAAACTCTATCACTTGTCCATTTTCCTGTTTTTAAATAAGCATTGCTATTTTTCATAACTGTTGCAATTCCTCTACTTGAATTACCTTGCTTACATAGTTCAAATATTTCTTTAACGACTTGTGCTTCAATAGGCTCTACTTCTAAATGACCTGTTTCTACATTTCTAATATATCCATAAGGTGCTTTAGCTGGGTATACTTTTTCTAATGCCATTTCTTCCATTGCCCTTTTGGTTCTTGCTCTAATTTCTTTTCTTTCTCTTTGACCAAATACTAAATTCATTCCAAATATCATTTCACCATTAGCAATAGATACATCATAAGGTTCTAATATTAGTTCTATTTTGACATCATGTTCTTCACAATAGTTTAAAAGCCAAAATCCGTCATAATTATTTCTTGTTAATCTATCTACTTTAATAGCAACTATTACTTCGATTTTATGTGATTTAATATCTTTTAAAAGTCTCTGCATTTCTGGTCGCATTAAATCTTTTCCAGAATGTCCTGCATCATTGTATACATCTACAATATCATAATTGTTTTTCTCACAATATTCTTTTATCATTCGTAACTGTGAATCAATAGAATAGCCATTATCTCTTTGGTCATCTGTTGATACTCTTACATAAATTCCACATCTCATAAAATTACCTCCTCTACTTAATAGCTCACTTATACACGTTTTGTCCCCCCTAGTTTTCTATTTTTATGAGAATTTGTTTAATTTCTTTGAGACTATACTTTTGCTTATGTTATTTAATGTAAAAGTTTTTATTAGCTATTTCATTTATTTTATATTTAAGTATAGTAAGAGTAGTAGGATATGTAATTAAATATTCAGTTGGTTCAATGAATTGTAAATTAGTACCCTTTAAATACTTAACTTTGCCATTTTTAACTATATCCTTATAGTCTTTTATTATTTCTAGTATTTCAGCATTTGGCTCTAATTCTTGTATTATTTCAAACTCAAACATAAAAAATGCCCTCCTTTCTGGAAAGAGAACATTTTAATTATAGATATGAAAAAACAACCTACAAACTTTATAGTTCGTAAGTTGCTATAAAATGGAGCAGGTAGTGGGAATCGAACCCACGTCATCAGCTTGGAAGGCTGAGGTTCTACCATTGAACTACACCTGCAAATATTAAATTAATCTATAATTATTAAGAAATTAGAGTAAATAGTTAAGATAGTTGTTGAAGCTCTGCCAATTACAGATATCTTATTTAGAAAGTTTAACTATTTTTTCTTTTGGAGCAGGTAGTGGGAATCGAACCCACGTCATCAGCTTGGAAGGCTGAGGTTCTACCATTGAACTACACCTGCGAATTTTTCTCTTAACAATTATAGATTATAAAGTTTTTTTAACATTTTGTCAATACATTTTTTAAAAATTTCTATTATTTATGTTTAAAAAAGTTACTATTCAGTCTGATACGTATCAAAAGTTCACGCAGAAATATAATACTTCAATACTGAATAGTAATTTAAGTGAATAGATACTTTCAATACTAATATATAATTTTCTTTATTTATCAAACAATTCAAATTGTTCAATCATATGTCCTATATTCCCTTCTCCTGCAAATTTATTTATATCAAAAAAGTTTTCATTTTTATCTATCCAATATAATTTATTTACTTCTTCTATTAATGTTACTTCTTTATTCAACTTTCCTGCATATACTTCTAATTGCATATTTGTTAATTTATACTGAAAATTCATAATATGTGTTAAACAAATATCATCTTTAGTTATTGCTGTTTCTTCTTTTAATTCTCTATAAGCAGCAGTCAATCCATCTTCTCCCTTTTCTACTTTTCCTCCTACAAGATTAAACTTACCTTTGTATGGATTTTTCTCTCTTTTACACATAAGTATTTTACTTTTTTCTTTGTTATATACTAATATTACATTTAATTGTTTCATGCAACTCCTCCTTTATATGATCCACTTCCTATAAAAATCACTTTAGAATTCACTAATTTTATTTTTTGCAACTTTAATAAGTCCTACAAATAATGGTGCTGGTTTATTTGGTCTAGACTTCAATTCTGGATGAAATTGTCCTGCAATAAAATATGGATGATCTTTTATTTCTACTATTTCTACTAACAAACCATCAGGTGATGTCCCAGAAACTACTAACCCTGCTTTCTCTAATTGTTCTCTATATTTATTATTAAATTCATATCTATGTCTATGTCTTTCAGATATTTCTTCTTTTTGATATATTTCTTTTGCTAATGTCCCATCTTTTATTATACATGGATATGCACCTAGTCTCATTGTTCCACCTTTTCTATCAATACCTTTTTGCTCTTCCATAATGTGAATCAATGGATTTTTTGTATTTATATCAAATTCTGCTGAATTTGCATCATCTAATTTTAAAACGTTTTTTGCAAATTCAACTACTGCCATTTGCATACCTAAACATATTCCTAAAAATGGGATCTTATTTTCTCTAACATACTTAATTGTTTCTATCTTACCTTCAATTCCTCTGTTCCCAAAGCCTCCTGGAACTACAACTGCATTAAACTTTCCTAATTTTTCTTTTACATTTTCTTTATTAATTGTTTCAGAATCTATTAATTCTACATTTACTTTTACATTATTTGCAAATCCTGCATGATACAAACTCTCTATTACTGATATATATGCATCTTCTAATTTTATGTATTTACCAACTATAGCAACTTTTACTATATTTTCTTTATCAATATTTCTAATATTTTCAATCATTTCTTCCCATTTTGTGTTGTCTGGAATATATTTATCTAGTTTTAAATGATTGCAAACTTCTCTTGCTAACCCTTCTTTCTCTAACATTAATGGAACTGCATATAAGCAATCTGCTGTTTTATTTTGTATTACACTTGTTTTTCTAACATTACAAAATAATGATAACTTTTCTCTTATATTTTCAGGTATATCCTGTTCAGTTCTACATACTAAAATATCTGGTTTTATTCCTAAGCTCTGTAACTCTTTTACAGAATGTTGAGTAGGCTTTGATTTTATTTCATTTGATCCAAAAATGTATGGTAATAGTGTTACATGTATATACATTACATCTTCCGGATTCTTTTCTAACCCTACTTGTCTAATTGCTTCAATTATAGAAAGCCCTTCTATATCTCCTATTGTTCCACCTATTTCAGTTATAACAATATCAATATCTGTATCTTCAAATTTATAAATTTTTTCTTTTATTTCATTTGTAATATGAGGTATTACTTGAACCGTCTTTCCAAGATAATCTCCTCTTCTTTCTTTTTCTATTACATTTGAATAAACTCTTCCCATTGTTACACTAGAGTTCTTTGTTAAATTTTCATCAATAAATCTTTCATAATGACCCAAATCTAAATCTGTTTCTGCTCCATCATCTGTTACAAAAACTTCTCCATGCTCATATGGATTCATTGTTCCTGGATCTACATTTATATAAGGATCAAATTTTTGTATTGTTACTTTATATCCTCTATTTTTTAATAATCTTCCTAATGATGC